>DATGMV010000244.1:0-5946 GCA_035307185.1 Fermentimonas sp.
TATCAAAGCGATATTTAAGGAACTCTTTAACCAGAGTATCAATAGTTCTCCAACTGAGCTAACAACTGTAATATTTGTTTGAGCAAAATTAGGCATACCCATTTCGTTGGGTAAAATGAGATTCAGTATAAAACCTGTAAAAACTCCCATAATAATACGCAAGACTGTCATTCCCCTAAAAGTAGTACCTGTTTTTGCCTGAATTGCGCTCTCCACCGGCAAATTATGGGCAATTTGGCACATTAGAGCTAAAATTGTAAGCTCTCTTAATGTAATACTCATTGAAGTTAGAATAGCTATGGGTGCATATAGTGGCAGGAAAATTGATGTTATAAAAACGATTGCTGTACTACCCGGGAGTCCTAAATATACAAATAGCGGATCCAAAACATCTGCGATATATGCCAATATTCCAAAATAATCCATAAATCTAACCATTAGAGATATAGGCAATATCATTTTTAATAACCACAAAGAAGTAGAACCCGACTTCTTGAGTGCAGGAACTAATATATTCTTACGAAATTGCATCTTAACAAATAGAATAATTAAATGATAACTCTAAAACAATTGCTAAACAGGATTTACATTTTAAACATCCTATCCATAGCTCGTTTATCTTCTTTTTCTTTTAAAGACTGACGTTTATCATACTGTTTTTTACCTCTTGCAACAGCAATAACTAATTTCGCCAAACCTTTTTCATTAATAAACATTCTAACGGGAATAATTGTATATCCTGTCTCTTTTGTCAATCGCCTTATTTTCTTCAGTTCATTTTTGTTTAGTAACAGTTTTCTGTCGCGTCTTGAATCCGGATTGTTGTAACTTCCATAAAAATATGGTGCTATGTGCATATTGCGTATCCATAAACCTTTACCTTCAAACAGGCAGTATGTATCCACAAGACTGGCTTTACCGAGACGAATCGACTTAATCTCTGTACCAGTTAACATAATACCTGCAGTAAAAGTTTCCACCAATTCATAATCGAATGTGGCACGCTTGTTTTTAATATTTATATTAACCTGTTTCATTACTTAATAATAATAGAAAAAATAAGGTTTATTGCTGCGGGGGTAAACATAATAACAGCAGATGATAGAATTGTAAAATTAAGTAGATTATCCTTATCTACATTCACAAAATACTGTGCACCTGTATATAATAAATGAACTGTGTATATAGCCAACAGCCATAATATAACAAAATTAGGAAAGAATGGAACTATTAAATACAATATATATATAACTACGGAAGAAAAGCCAACAAATTTCCTGAACATTGGCATATTCTTTGTCAAGTTAAATCTCTCGGCTGTTTCGTGAAGTACATATGAAGCTATAAAGTAACTACCATAAACTGCAACTACGGCAATTATTGCTTGCTTAAGAGCACTCTCCACATTGCCGTTTTGCGAAAAAAGAAGCTCTCCAACAAAAGAACTTAGTGCAATAAGACCAAACATAGGATGTAAATAGCGGTTGAGAAACTCATTTTGAGTTCTCCTTTCTCTTTTAATATCCTTCCATGCCTTAGGAGATGCAATAAAAAGCTGTTTTACAATTCCAAAAATATCTCTCCACATTATTATTTAAATTTGGTGTGCAAAGTTAGCTATTTCCGCTTAATATTGAGAATAAGCAAGATATAAAAAAACAGCAGCATCTTTTTGTAAATGCTGCTGTTAAATTTTTTATCGAAAAATATTTTTAATCACCTTTAACTTGAAGTGTATAAGCTCCTGTCTGCACAGGCTCTGTGCGATCCTTCACGTGATAAACGAATCTGATGTTTAAATCCTTGGTATTTGTTGAACTTGTCCCTTCGTATTGATATCTTAGTGTAGACATATCAAGAGCAAGGAAATCTGTTTTTTTCTCAACTGAAGTCCCTTCAGCTGTACCATGATGTGTAAGATAAATATCTATAGTAATGTTGTTATTACTACTCTCTTCATCATCTCTTTTATAAAATTCAACATGAGCAGTCTGACCCTTAGGTATTTCGTAAGAATATTGAAATATCCAGTTATCACCCATAAAATCTGCATATTGAGCAAACAATGGCGATTTTATTTCAAGAAAACTTTCAGACTCTTCCTCCTCCGATAATTCAGAAAGAGTAAGATATGCAGGACTAACGTCTACTTTATCGCCAGAGAGCATAACTATGTCTGCGTTATATGTTTGACCATCAATACTCAATGGCTTTGTACCATACGCCTCATCCCAGCTATAGGTTAATATTTTTATAGTACCCGGGGTCATCATAATCATATCATCTGATGTGATTAGTCGTGTGGGTGTATATTGAGCAATTGTTTTTCCGTATGTATTACCCATAAAATCACTATCAATATAAACAAAAGTTGTATCGGCATAGTTGTTACTTACTTCTCCCAGACAAGATGTCATGAAAATAAGTACTCCAATTATCGCTGAAAATAAAATTGATTTTCTCATAAATAAATATATTAATTAGTTTATTAAAATTCGTATCTGATTCCGAGGCTCAAATCCATAACTATTTTTCGATCTGAGTATATAGTTTTAAATTCATTATTTGCATCAAAATAATATGCCCCTCCAATTTTACCATAAAGCTTTAGATCTCTGTAAAGTGGGTATGACAATCCTAAACCTGCATTTACAGACAATTGCGGGTTACGTTGAGAAATTTTCTCATTTATCAAAACTTCGGACTTCTTATCTTCATCAATAGATTGGGCTACCCCTTCCTCTCTAAATTTACCATAAACATCCTTCTCAATCATTCCTCCTAAAGATGCATATACATTCAGATTTCTTAATGAGAAAAGGTTGTAATTGATATTTAAAGGAATACCCAAATAATGTAAACTTTGTGTTTGATGATTTTGAGAAACAGTACTTGTATTTTTACTTCTTGAATAAAGATATGAATAAATAAGTCCGGTTTCTATGTAAAGGTCATCAATAATTGTTTTTGAAACTGTTATACCAAACGATACAGGCTGGTCGTGCTCCATTTCTGCAATATTATCCATAATCCTATTTGCATTAAGCATCATCTTCTCTGATTCATCATGCAATTGGGGTTCACTATTAACTGTTGCACTTCGTAAAGTCATAGGACTATTTACAGTCTGATGAAAAGAGGTTAACCCTCCTTTACCTCCAACAGACAGAATCACTCTACGTTCATCACTTCTTAATGAGTTCTCAGCAAGCAGTTTATCCTGATCTTGTGTTATTAATATAAACTCATCAGCGTAGTTATCTTTTTCGCTCCCATTTACTGATGGATTAAAATTAGCAATTTCATCAATTCTGTCTTCTACCTTCTTTTCATCTGTAACCCAAAGATTTTCTATTTTTTCAATTTTATCTTCTACAATGCTACCTGCTAATTTTTCAGCCAGTAAATTTGATCCTTGTGATACTCTTTTTTGTAGTCTGGATGATTTTTGTCTGTGTTCGTATCCTTGATGAAGTTTTTCATTTTGCAAATCAATAGAAACTGCTTCTTCAGAGGTAAAAGAATCTGATAACTTCTCCTTCTCAATTATTTGTGATGCTTCTGTTACAACTGTTTCCATCTGTCCGGATGGATTATCAATGAACAGCAAACCGGCAACTATAAGTAATGCAACTGCAGCTACAGTACCAACAAGTTGCCATATTCGTTTAACAGATATGGCACCTGTTAATTTACCGGCACTAAGCGATTGCTCTATCCTTTCCCATCCATCATCAGGAATCGGATACTTGAAATCGTTTAGTTTCGATTTAAACTGTTCTCTTATTTCTTTATTTGAATTCATTATATCTGTCTTTGCCTATTATTTGAAATGATGGCTGATATTTTCTTTTTCAATAGGGTTTTCGCTCTGAAAAACTGGGATCTTGAGGCCGCCTCATTAATGCCCAACTCCTTAGCTATCTCCTTGTGTGACATATCCTCAAATATATAGAGGTTGAACACCGTTCTGTAACCGGGAGGCAGTGATCTAATCAAATCAAACACCTCCTCTCGTGGTATATCTTCAATATCGAGTATATCATCTGTCGAAGCATCGGAATTACTATTTTGCATATAGCTGTACTCCTCCATAAACTGGATTTTCTTTTTCTCTTTGCGGAAATTTTCCAACGCTAAATTAACGAAAATACGTCTTAGCCAACCTTCAAAAGATCCCTTGCCCGAATATGAGCCAATCTGCGTAAAAACTCGGATGAAACCATCATGTAATAAATCTCGTGCAGTCTCCTCATCACCGCAATAACGAATGCACACAGCCATCATTACAGGAGCATATTTCTCATATAATGCTTTCTGTCCATCACGGTTCTGTTTCTTACACGATAATATCAGTTGCGAATCATCCATTTTTATCGCAGTTACTATATAGATGAATTAATAATGAAAACGCTGCACATCAATCTTATTTTTACAGCATTTTACCATTTATTAAGATGTTCCTACTATGCAAATATACATCTAATATTCTTTCGTTATTCAAAATTACAGTTGGTATGAATATTTAGCAAATGAAATTAATTAAGAATGTGTAATTTTAAATTGCTTAGACACACTTTTTTATCTATTTTTGCTTCATAATTAAAACAAAAAACTCCTCATTATGAAAGATTTTCTAAAAATAATGGTAGCTTCAGCTGTGGGGTTCCTCATAGCACAGATTCTTATAGGTTTTATTGCTATGATGATGTTCGTTGGAGCCGCAGGATCTGTTTTTAGCTCAATGTCTACAGAAAAATTTACTCTACAAACCAATTCGGTACTAAATTTAAGATTAGACGGGACAATTGAAGAGAGGATTGCAGAACCAGATCCATTCACTTCAATGCTTAGTTCACAATATCCATCTGCAATGGGCTTGAATGACATTGTTAGTGCAATTAGAAAAGCCAAAAGTAACGATAACATAAAAGGGATTTACTTAGATTCAAGAATGGTGTATGCTTCTATGGCTACACTTAAAGAAATTAGAGACGAACTTGAAAAGTTTAAGGAGTCTGGAAAGTTTATTGTTTCATATTCCGACTCATACACACAACCCGGTTATTATCTTTCATCAGTAGCCGACAAAGTGGCGATAAATCCTCAGGGGATGCTTGATTTACACGGACTGTCTTCAACACCAATTTTCTTTAAAGATGCATTAGACAAATTAGGCATAGAGATGCAAATATTTAAAGTTGGGACGTATAAATCGGCAGTTGAACCATTCACTCAGAATGAAATGAGCCAAGCTAACAGAGAGCAAGTAACATCGTATTTAAATGATGCATGGAGCTTTCTTAGAAGCGACTTTGCACAAGCTCGATCTCTTACTATTGATGAAATTGATGCAGCTGCCAACAACATGCCTCTGCTCCAAACAACAGACTTTCTTTTATCAGCAAACTTAGTAGATACTGTATTGTATGAAACAGAGATGAAAGATTATCTTAGAGAGCTGCTCGATATAGTAAAAGACAAAAAGATACCATCAGCAACAGTAACAAATATGAAATCGGTCAAAACCAGAACTGTACAAAAAACCGGTAACACAATAGCTATCCTCTATGCAAATGGAAATATTATATCGGGAAATGGATCAACAGGCATTCAGGATAAATATATGGTAAGCGAGATTGAAAAGCTCAGAAAAGATAAAGACATCAAGGCAGTTGTATTCAGAGTTAACTCAGGTGGAGGAAGTGCTTATGCTTCTGAGCAGATATGGAAAGCGATTGGAGACCTAAAAGAAGAAAAGCCTGTTGTTGTATCAATGGGAGATTTAGCTGCTTCGGGCGGGTATTATATATCTGCTAATGCCGATAGAATTGTTGCACAGGCTACAACTATGACCGGATCTATAGGTATATTTGGATTAATTCCTAATTTTGAAGGCACCACAGAAAAAATTGGTATACACTCAGATGTAGTTAAAACAAATGA
>DATGMV010000245.1:0-2610 GCA_035307185.1 Fermentimonas sp.
GGACATTGAAGCAGTATTTGCCGAAGGTGCTTTTGTTTGGAAAAATGGCGAAAAAGAAAAAGCCGAGTTGCTTCCAAGCGACAATACATTAGATGCAGCCAGCACTAAAATGCTGAAATTAGTTTCTAAAGAAACTTCTGAGAAGGAGTGGGATCTTCAGTTTGCTACACCCACCATTCCACTTGTAGAAGGTAATCAGTACAAGGTAACTTTTGACGTTCGATCAGAGGGAGAAGGAGTTTTGCGCATTTCAACTGGCGGTGCTAATCAAATCCCTGCCAACCAATATTGGCAAGATATTGAAAGCTCTACCACATGGACTAAAGCTGAGTATCTTTACTTATATAATGATCCTAAAGCCCCTATCATTGCAGGATCGGATGCAGCTGTTGATCTAACTTTTGACATGGGAAAGGTTGCTGATATGACCTACTATTTAGATAATATCAAAGTCTTTGATGTTACAGGTACCAGAGCTGCTCGTTATGTTGCTCCTCCTGTTGTTTCTATAAACACTATAGTAAAACCAGCATTGAATGTATTCGCTTCTCAAGGTTCCATTACTATAGGTGACACTGCAGGAAAACAGGTTGCTGTTTACTCAATCACAGGTAGTAAAGTATTTGGCACGACAGCTAAATCAAATGAGGTTACAGTAAATGTTCCTACAGGAATATATATTGTTGTAGTTGATGGTGTTGCTAAGAAAGTTGCAGTTAGATAAATAATATCGCTACGGTATATATTCAAATTAAAAAAGAGGGCTGATTCTAAATTGAATCAGCCCTCTCTAATTTTACTTGTTTTTTAGTTGTTATTGAATGATGGTTGCTCTTATCTTGTTCACTTCAGAAGTAATGCCATGGAGTTGGTTCTCAGTAATTGAACCCGCATCAATTGAGTTGTAGATGTTTTGTATGGGTTTAAGGAGTTTTAAAGTTTCTGCAATTGCGGGATCGCTTTCGGTTACCTTCATGAGTTCAATGAGTTTATTTAGTGAGCTTTTCTGATCCATAACTAATTTTACCATCTCTTTGTTGTTATAGGTGTCTTCCGAGATATGTGTAACAATATACAAACCCTCTACCCAACTGCCTGCAAGAATCAACATGGATACTGCACTTCGGTTGTTCTTGTTCAGATGCTCATAGGTGTCATAAAAAGTGTTGGTAATAAGATCGACCAGTGCTTCTTTGTCGTCCTGTTTGGCTTCTATTTGACTCACAATATTGGGGTCAATGGCAGCCGAAATATTCAAGGCGTCAATCAATATTTTTGAAACACTCATGTAATCACTTGTTGTTTGCTTCTGATTATAAGTACTTGCATAACTTAAATCTGCACTATAAATTCCTAAGTTAAGCGCCTTAGATTTTTCAGTTAAATACTTTTTCACATTGTCTGTGGGGTTGGAGAGATTAAGGATGTATGCAGCACCAATTCTATTGAGCATCTCTGTTATCTCAAAACTGGTGGGAAGTGGATAGACAAATTCACGCACATCTTGTTCTACCTTTTCTCTTTTTAATGTTTCGGCTGGTTGAGTAGAATCAGAAGGTGATTTTCTGCCTATTTTACAAGCAGATAATGCCAATAAGGCAATTAGGAGTATGCTTAAAAAGCTTTTAATTTTAAATTGTCTTCTCATTGTAATAGATTTTATTGTTTGGGACTTTGGATGTTTAAAATAAATATTGCGATTATCTATAGTTGTCAATTATATAAACGGAATACACACGATATGAACAAATCGTTTTCATAATATATTACACAAGGTAAGCCTAATCTTTTTGTTTTGACAAATATAATGATTCTGATATTAGTTTGTAGCAGTCAAGATTCTATTTTTTTTCGATCTTGTTTATTTACAATAGCTGAAAAAATAATTGTCTTAACTTCTTTTTGCGACAATGAATTTGAATAGAAAACAAGATAAATAACAATTGTTTAGATCTGTTTAAGGGAGCCTATCAATTGTTAATTATCTTTTAGATGTAAATAACTAAAATCCATAGTACTCATCTTCCTCAGATAGTCGTATGTCTTTTACCATGATTTGGATGGTGGTTTTATCATTAAAAACATTCTCTTCAATGGTGTAGCATATGTCAAATGCTTTTCCGCTTTTAACGGTTTCGAAATAGTGTCCCAGATTAAAACCGATACCTTGAATGATGGAGCCTGATTCGTCTTCAATTACCTCCAATCTGAGATGATCACGATCTTTTCCCACCAATTTGCTGGTGCCATAATCTCTCACACTACGAGTGAGGAAAGTGGGTTTCATATTCTCAGGACCAAAAGGGGTAAATTGCTTTAGAATATCAAAGAATTTGGGGGTGATGTCGCGTAAAAGAATTTCAGCATCAATCTCAATGTGAGGAATGAGCTGATCTTCGGTAATATTTGCCTGCACATACTCTTCAAATCGTTTTGAAAATTCAGGGATATTTTCGCTTTTCATGGTGAGTCCCGCCGCATACATATGTCCGCCAAAATTTACGAGCAAATCGCTGCAAGATTCAATGGCTTTGTAAATGTCAAAACCAATAACTGATCGTCCAGAGCCTGTAGCCATGCCCATGCCCTGTGTGAGAATTATGGTGGGGC
>DATGMV010000246.1:0-2690 GCA_035307185.1 Fermentimonas sp.
CTTAAATGTAAATGCTCCAGTTAAGTTCACTAAATTCTGGAGTTCAAATACCAATGCAACTACATTCTATTTAGGATTCGAATCTAAACAAATTGAATCGCCCATTAGCTACGGACAGTTGGCATTTCAGGGAACCAGCAATCACACTTTTCAACTCTTATCGACTTTAAGCGCTGAGGCAACCGTAAACTACCAATCGGGATTACGTTATAGCATTTACAAAATCGGACAATCGTGGAGCATGGATGTGGGCATAAACAAATCATTTAAAGACAAACGCGCAAACGTTAAGCTAGCCGTATCAGACATTTTCAATACCCGATCACAACATATAAGTACAAAACATGCTAATTTAAACGCCTCCATCGATCAAAAAAGAGAAACACGCGTAGTGAGATTGTCTCTTAGCTACAGCTTTGGAAATACGAAGATCAGTGGTCCTAAACAAGATATTAAAAGTGATGAAGAAAACCGGGTGGGGAAATAATATCACTCTCCATTGATCCTACCTAAGAACATATACAATTACAATAATTACCTTAACTCAGTACTTCAAATAAGAAGAGAGCTCCCGATGGGAACTCTCTTTAATCATAATTAGGTTGTCAATGTATTATTTTAAAAAAGGTAAAAGGCTATCCGCAACTAGTTTATTACCAAGTTTATTCAAATGAACGCCATCTGAAGTAAGAACACCTTTTTCGAGATTCTTTGTATTATGCTCTTTTTCATAGTTAATAAACAGAGTACGCAGGTCACAAAGTGGCAAGGCATTTTTTGCGGCTAACTCTCTAACTGCACCACCAAATTTATCGAGGTTCTCATCCATAGGATTCTCACCATTTTGCTTTTCGCCAATAACAGTTGGAGTACACAAAATTACTTTACTTCCTGTATTTTCTATTTTCGTAATAATAGCCTGATAGAATTTTATAAACTTATCGTAATCCGTCCCCGTTCCTTGCAAACGATGCCAAACGTCATTGATTCCAATATAGACAACAACAACGTCCGGTTTCTTCAACAAAACGTCCTCTTCCATCCGTAAATACAGATCGTACACTTTGTTGCCACCAATTCCTGCACCGATAAGTTCATAGTCTGGCATCTTTAATGAATTGCCCAATTGACTAATATAACCATCAGGGCTTACACCTGCCTGAGTTATTGAATCACCAAAAAAGATAATGCGTTTAGGTTTCTTCTGCTCGGTTGCCGAGATTAGAATAATTGCACATAAGATAATGAGAAAGTAAAACTTTGTCCGCATATTAATACCAAAGATTAAATGTAGTATTATTTTTTAATTATCAAAAATTAATACGGATAACACACACAATTAATATATTCAATATTTCTTTAGATATCATATACTATATAAAAGGGATTAATGCAATTCGCTCCTAGGATATTTCCAGACCGGTCTTATTAACTTTCGTAGGAAATTGAAATTCCTTAACAATAAAAGAATATTAATTTTAAAAAGCCTTAAAGTAGATACTTTAGGCTTTTTAAAATTGAGCATATCTAAGGATTAGTCTCCCAGATGTTTGTGAAATACATTGTCATAAATACTTTTTGCATGGGCAGTAGTATCGTACATTTCATCATCAACCACATTTCCTGAAGAGGTTACTACTCCTAAGTAAGAAAATTCTGTTTCTGAAGTTGTCATCGATTCAATAAAGGCAGCTTGTTGTTCTGGCTTTACAGATACTATTACCCTTCCTTGTCCTTCACCAAATAAGAATGCATCTTTTCTAATTTCACTGTCAGTTTCAATTGCAAATCCAAAACCATTTGGCATCGCAGATTCTAATAGTGTTATATATAATCCACCATCAGATACATCATGAGCAGAAACAATTAATTTATTAGCAATTAACTGTTTTACAGTTTCCTGCATGGTATATTCCTTTTCCAGATCAAAATAAGGTGCCGGCGAAGCATCAATTTTATGATAAGAAGCAAGATATTCTGAAGAAGCGATATCATTAACTGATTCACCTATCAAGTAAATCAGATCATCAGTAGCTTTAAAATCTAAGGTCATCATATCCTTAGCATTCCCTAAAACACCTAGCATTCCGATAGTTGGCGTTGGAAAAACAGCACCTTCATCGGATGATTGGTTATAGAAACTAACGTTACCACCTGTTACAGGTGTTTCAAACTTCAAACAAGCTTCGCTCATTCCTTTAATAGCACCCACGAACTGCCAATAAACTTCCGGATTATATGGATTACCAAAGTTTAAACAGTTTGTAATAGCTGAAGGCTCACCTCCTGCACATACAATATTACGAGCTGCTTCTGCAACTGCGATGGCTGTTCCTACATGTGGATCTGCATACACATAACGCGCATTACAATCAACCGTTAGTGCGATTGCTTTATTAGTACCCTTTACAGCTACAACAGCCGCATCACTCGGACGATTATCTGTCATGGTAGCTGTTCCAACCATTGAATCGTACTGATCGGCTACCCAACGCTTAGATGCAATATTTGGATGCGCAATTAGATGCTGAGCAACTTCGCGTAAATCTTCAGGAAGTGGCACATCGTCTATATTAAATTTCTTGAATTCTTGGAAATAGGCAGGCTCTTTATACTCTCGGTGATATACCGGAGCTCCGCCTCCTAATACTAAATCGTCAGCAGGAACATCAGCCACCAGCTCACCATTA
>DATGMV010000247.1:0-2228 GCA_035307185.1 Fermentimonas sp.
ACTCTGCTTTTATGTTTAAATACTCTGAACGACCAGGAACCTACGCGGCTAAAAAACTTGATGATAATATACCTGAAGAGGTAAAATCAAGAAGATTGCAGGAAATTATTGATCTTCAACTTGAGCTTTCACGTGAAAGCAATGAGAAAGATGTTGGGAAAGAATTCGAAGTGCTAATTGAAGGTTTTTCTAAACGATCACGTGAACAACTATTTGGACGTAATGAACAAAATAAAGTAGTTATATTTGATAAAAAAAATCACCGTATTGGTCAATTTGTTAAGGTTAAAGTTACAAGCTATACATCAGCGACACTATTCGGCGAATCTGTTTAATTTTAATCGATTAAGAAGTCTATTTCAAAACAATTTAGCATATTAAACGTTTTAACTATTACAGAGCCCAAAATCTGGGACAACTACTTGAGTTAACTAAAAAGGAATAACAAACTATTAAAAGCAGAAATTATGAAATCAGAAGCAAAATTATTATTAGGTTTAGGAATCGGTATTGCACTGGGTGCAGCTGTTGGTTATATAATGGGGACCGATAAAAGAGAAGAATGGCTGGATCAAGCAAATGAGTTTGCTGATAAAGTAAGAGCAAATGTAAAATCCGCAGTTTACAAAGGAAAAAGTGAAGTTCATGATCTTAAAGAGGATATCGATGATTTGGCCGATATAGCAAAAAAAGAACTGGCAAAACAATAATATATTCTCTAATCTGAAGGAAAATGGAAGAAAAAAAGGTAAGTACGATGTTTGAAGAAATGAGGGAAGATATAGGGAAATATATCACCAGCACTCTCGAACTCGGAAAACTTGAAACATACGAAAAGTTCAGCTTAGGCTCATCTGCTTTAATTTATGGACTTTTACTCGGAGGTATTACACTATTAGCCCTGCTGTTCATTTTTATAACTGTAGGTCTTTATCTTGGAGATCTGCTTAACAGCTTTTGGATAGGATTTGGAATTGTTGCCGGATTTGCAATACTTATTTTATTAATATTACTGTTAAGCAAAAAACCTCTTCAAAAAAATATCACCAACCGTATCGTTAGTTTTCTTATGAAAAAGGATGATAATGAATAAAAGAAATATAAGATGGGTAGGTATAAATTAAATCCACTTGAAGAATTACGTTTAGAAAAAAAACGCCACAAAGAGGAACGTACTATTGCCAGTCAACGATTATCGTATGAGTTACAGTATCTGAATGATAACTGGAGTACAATGTTGACAAAAGGTATTACATCTTCGATTAAAACGAAGTTTTCTGAGACAATAGACAATATCTCCACATCCTCATCATCATCTGTTACTCCTTTTATAACAAAGGGACATTCTTCCTGGATAAATAATACTGCATTGCAGATTATTATGTCAAACATTCCATTAATAAGATCGGTTGCATGGAGTTTCGCTAAACCTGCATTAATAACATATGGTGCAAAAAAAATAACTTCTATTATCTTTGGAAGAAGAAAAAGAAAGTAATAAATAGTATATATTACAAATTAGATCTGTGAACGGTGGTTACACCGTTCACTTTTGCTATCTTAGAACATAGCTGGTTAACTTCTTCTGCACTATGCACGTGAACATTAAACACTCCCTCAAAAATCCCATCTTTAGAAGTCACATTAACACTCTGTATATTAACAACTACATCCTCAGCTAATTTTGCAAGTATAGATCCCAGAATACCTACTCTATCAATACCTGTGAACACAATTGTTGCAAGGAAAGAATATTGACGGTAATCACCCCAAATGACATCAATAATCCTATCACCATAATTCGATTTAAGCTTCATTCCAGTTTGACAAGATCGTTTATGCACTTCAACATCATCTTGCTCAGTAATTATTCCAAATACATCATCTCCGGGTAGTGGACGACAGCATGATGGAACTATAAAATTTTTACGAAAATTAGATTCTTCAAGTTTATAAACAGCTTTTCTATCAACCTTTGGCTTCTGCATTATCACAGTATTCAATGGTGTTGAATCTGGTTGTACGACATTTGTGGTTGTCTCACCTATCTCTTCACTTTCCCTACTTTTAGACTTATGATCCGGTCCGGGCTTCTTTATTGCACTCATAGCTTGTTTAACATATCTCACAAAAAGATTATCTGTTTTATCAAGCTCGTCCTTAACTTTAACAAAGACATGCTTATCACTTGGAAGGACAATATCATTATTCCCAATTAAATAATAAAG
>DATGMV010000248.1:0-9071 GCA_035307185.1 Fermentimonas sp.
AAAAAGCAGACTAAGCAGCGTAGTAAGTTTACTTTATCGCAGAATTTTTTGAGGTCTATTGTACCGGTTGTTAGGATTGGGTTTAAGGATTTCGCCGTTGGGGGTATGAGTGCTTTTAATGCAGCTATGTCTTATAATATGATAAATGGCTTTAAATCGGGTGCCAACGGTAATGAGTTGGATTATGCCAATGTTCTTGTTTCAAGAGGGTCGCTTTCTGTTTCAAACTCAATAAATGCGCATATGACGGGTAATGAGTTGCTTTTTTCGTGGGATTCGGCTATTGAAGAGAATGCAAAGTCTAACGATCAGGTGATGGTGATTGCTTATAACTCAACCAAAGAGGTTTCGGTTTACGATATAAATGCAGTTAAAAGAAAGAGTGCTAATGCTTCCATAAGCTTGCCTACTGACTGGAGTGGTGATGTTATTGAGACTTATATTGCTTTTAAGAATGAAGAAGGCACAATGGTTTCAAACAGCTGCTATACAGGGAGTTTTACTGTATAGTTGAAGTATTTCTTTTGAGCGGATATTCTTTGTGAGCTTTTTATAAAAATTCGCTTCGGGCAAACCTTTACTGTAAGGGTGAGCCGGAAGCGAATTAAATATTAATTATTGATCTGTTGATCAATATGTTACTAATCCATTAGTATATGCATTATCTCGCAAGCCGATTTGGTAACTTTTGAACCGGGACCGAAGATTGCCGCTACTCCTGCTTTATACAGGTAGTCGTAGTCTTGCGCAGGTATTACACCTCCTACAATAACTGCAATATCGGGGCGACCCAATCGGGCAAGTTCTTCTATTACCTGTGGCACAAGTGTTTTGTGTCCTGCAGCTAATGAAGATACTCCCAATACGTGAACGTCGTTCTCAACTGCCTGGCGCGCTGCTTCGGCAGGAGTTTGGAAAAGTGGTCCCATATCAACATCAAAGCCGCAGTCGGCATAGCCCGTTGCTACAACTTTTGCGCCACGGTCGTGCCCATCCTGCCCCATCTTGGCAACCATTATTCTTGGTCTACGGCCCTCTTGTTTGGCAAATTTGTCTGTGAGTGCACGCGCATCTTCAAGCGTTGCATCTCCTTTTGATTCTGATGAATACACTCCTGATATAGTTCTGATTACTGCATTATAACGACCTACTACTTTTTCGCAGGCATCTGAAATTTCTCCTAAAGTTGCGCGTACTCTGGCTGCTTCAACGGTAAGTTCCAAAAGGTTACCCTCTTTTGTTTCTACACATTTTGTGATTGCATCGAGTGCTTTTTGTACTGCTTCGTTGTCGCGTTCGGCTTTCAGCTTAGTAAGTCTTTCAACTTGCTGTTTTCTTACTTCGGTATTGTCGATATCAAGAATATCAATTGGATCTTCCTGATCTAAACGATATTTGTTTACTCCGATAATTGTTTGAACTCCTGAGTCGATTCTTGCCTGTGTGCGTGCTGCCGCTTCTTCGATACGCATTTTAGGAATGCCTGTTTCGATGGCTTTAGCCATTCCACCAAGCTTCTCAACCTCCTGAATGAGATCCCATGCTTTGTCGGCAATTTCCTTTGTGAGCGATTCTACATAATAAGAACCTGCCCATGGATCGACATGCTTAGTGATGTGAGTTTCTTCTTGCAGATAGATTTGAGTGTTTCTTGCAATACGAGCCGAGAAGTCGGTTGGCAATGCAATTGCCTCATCTAATGCATTGGTGTGCAGCGATTGGGTGTGTCCTAAGGCTGCTGCCATTGCTTCTACGGCGGTGCGACCAACATTATTGAATGGGTCTTGCTCGGTGAGCGACCATCCCGATGTTTGCGAGTGGGTGCGAAGTGCCATAGATTTGGGGTTTTCTGCTCCAAAGCTCTTAACAATCTTTGCCCATAGCAAGCGTGCTGCTCTCATCTTGGCAATTTCCATGAAGTGGTTCATGCCAATTCCCCAGAAGAATGATAGGCGGGGTGCAAATTTATCTACAGGTATACCTGCATCTATACCTGCACGAAGGTATTCTATTCCGTCGGCAAGAGTGTATGCCAGCTCAATGTCGGCAGTTGCTCCTGCTTCCTGCATGTGATATCCCGATATAGATATTGAGTTGAATTTTGGCATCTTTTGAGATGTGAATTCAAATATATCGGCAATTATCTTCATTGAGAATTTAGGTGGATAGATATATGTGTTTCTAACCATAAATTCCTTTAGGATATCGTTTTGGATAGTTCCTGCCATCTCATCTAAATTTGCTCCCTGCTCTTGTGCGGCAACTATATAGAATGCAAGAATTGGCAATACTGCTCCGTTCATTGTCATTGACACCGACATTTTGTTGAGCGGTATTCCGTCGAAGAGGATTTTCATGTCTTCTACCGAAGAGATGGATACTCCTGCTTTTCCAACATCGCCCACTACCCTATCGTTATCGGCATCGTAGCCGCGATGGGTGGGAAGGTCGAACGCTACCGATAGTCCTTTCTGACCCGAAGCAAGGTTTCTGCGATAGAATGCGTTTGACTCTTCTGCAGTTGAGAATCCGGCATACTGACGGATGGTCCATGGACGCATTACATACATTGTGGAGTATGGTCCGCGAAGAAATGGGGGTAGACCCGCTGCATAGTTTAGATGCTCCATGCCTTCTAAGTCTTCTTTTGTATATACCGGTTTAACAGGTATTTGTTCTGAGGTAAGCCAATTGGCTTTGATCTCATTCTTTTCAGCCCATTCTTCTACATTTGTTGTAGAAAAACCTGCTGTTTTAATGTCTATTTCCTTAAAATTAGGTTTCATATATTTAGACTTATATTTGTTTTTTTTAATTCTGAGTTTAAATAAAAGGCGCTATAAAATTGCCTGTTGCCAACAGTAAACTAAACACCAACGCCAGCTTTGATGTGCGTGCATCAAGAAAATGAATGGGCTCAAGATTGTTGTCTGTTGCCAGCTTCATAGATTTGATGTTTTTGTTTGCCAATGGAAAGCTTATTAGTATGAGGAATGTGAGCGGATGAAGCAGGTTTATTGACACTATTATGGCAATAAGCAGGTATGACACCAATACTAATGTTTGGTATACTATCTGAGAGCCTTCGAGCCCCAATTTCATTGCCTGTGTGCGTATGCCTGCCGCTTTATCCTGAGCTGCATCGCGAGTGTTGTTTGCGTGCAGAATTCCAACTACAAGTAGTCCGGTTGGTGCAGTGACAAGAAGAATTGCCCATAAGATCTCTGCCGTTAGTACATATCCAATACCCAATGGTACTGCCACAGCATAGCATATGTATATAAGTAATTCTCCCAATGCCACATATTTAAATTTATGGTAGAAAAGGATGCTGAATATCCCAACCAATCCGATGATTAATAGAGGGAAACCGGTATATCTGTAAAGGTAGACACCAATTAAACTTCCTATTGCGAGCGTCGTAAGTGAGTAATACAAAACCGTTTTGGGTTTGAATATACCTTTAACGATTAGTCGCTGCGGACCGGTTTTCTCTTTTACATCTATACCTTTCATGAAGTCGTGATATTCACTCATGGTGTTTCCTGAAACATGCATTATTAGCATTGCTATAAATCCTAATATGCCATAGCCCCAGTTTACTTCACCAATGTATGCACCCGTTTTAAACAGGTAGAATACGTATGAATATGCTACAATTGCAGGAGATGCAGATGCAAACCATGCCCATGGGTGTGCTACCAATATCCAGTTTTTTAATTTACCTCCTCCATCCATTATTAAATATTTATGTTGGCGTTTAATGTAACGTATTAAACTTATTTGTTTAGCAGTTTATCATTAAAGCTTTTAAGCGTCTCCAATACATTAGAGCGTACATGAATGAAGTGCTCTATGCCTTGAGCTTTTAGCTCATCCATGCAGGCAGGTGCGCCGGCAACTACCATCAGTTCGTTTCCGCCTTTGAGCAGATTGTATGCTTCGGGTGCGAAGGTTGTATACTCATCGTCGCTCGAACATAATACTACTACATCGGCTCCTTTTTCGCGTGCAGCTTTAACCCCCTCTTCTACAGTGTTGAAGCCGAGGTTGTCAATGATTTCATATCCTGCTGTAGCAAAGAAATTGCTTGAGAATTGCGAACGTGCTAAGCGCATGGAAAGATTGCCAATTGTAAGCATAAACGCTTTTGGCCTCTTGCCGCTGCTCTCTGTAGCTAATCGCAGTTCATTAAACTCATTTGCCAAGCTGTTTTTATTTAAGCTCTTAAGTGGGGTTTCGGTAGCCGAATGACTACAGCCACAGCCATGTGCTTTTTCTTTATCAACCTTAGCAGACATGCTCTCGTTGAAGTTAGGATACTGATTGGTTCCAAGCATTATCTCACGACGATTGGCAAGTGCTTTGAAACGCTCATCGGCAGATGCATTGATTCCGTCTTGCACGGTACCTGATTTGAGCGAGTTGTAGAATCCTGCTTCCTCGGTTTGTAAGAACAGCTTCCAAGCTTCTTCGGCTAAAGAAGATGTTAGTGTTTCGATATAATATGATCCTGATGCAGGGTCTGTTACTTTATCGAAGTGTGCTTCCTCTTTTAACAGTAGTTGCTGGTTGATGGCTACTCTTTCGGCAAACGCAGTTGGCGTTTCGAATGCTTCATCAAAAGGACGCACTGTAAGTGAGTCAACCGACCCAAGTGTTGCAGACATTGCTTCTGTTTGTGTGCGAAGCATGTTTACATAGGGGTCGTATAAAGATTGATTGAATTTTGATGTTGTTGCATGAATGTTCATTTTTGCAGCGCAGCGACATGTGCCATCGTCTGCTTTATTGTCGCATTCGTGCGGGCATGGTGGTTTGTAAGCATTTACAATTTCGGCCCAAAGCCAGCGTGCTGCACGGAATTTTGCTATTTCCATGAAGTAGTTGGAGCCTACTCCAAATTCAAACTTTATTTTTTTGGCAGCTGTGGATGGTGCAACACCGTTTTCTATGAGTACAGACAGTATTTGGTTACCGTAAGAAAGTGCATAGCCCAGTTCCTGATATGCATATGCTCCGGCGTCGTTCATCATGTTACCAACAACCGATATTGCTCTATAGCGTGGTAGTGGAGCGGTGATATTTACAATTTCAACCGACTTCTCTATCCAGTTGGGTTCATCTATTCCTTTTTTAAGTATTTTCCTGAATGGGTCGAATTCAATTGAGCCAAAGCACTCAAGCGGGTTTAGGTTTTGCGCCTTTACATAGTCAACAACTAATTTTGCAAGATCAATTGTACGTGAAATGCATGTTCTGAAATTGAGTTCAACCTTATCCGGAGATATGCCGTTTAGAAGAATAGCAATATTCTCTGCAGATAGCTCATTCTTTGGCAACTGAAAGCCAAAAGAGGTAACTCCCTTGTCTAAAAGGGTGATGGCTTTTTTATTTGCCTCTTTAAAATCAGTAACTTTAATCTCATGTCTTACATACCACAAGTTGTCTTTTCTCGTGCTTCGAACATAAGGAAATTCACCGGGAAGATTTTCAGTAGCAGCAAGACCCTCAATATCTTCTGCTCTGTAAAATGGATTTACATTAAACCCTTCCTTTGTTTTCCATACCAGCCTTTTTTGAAAGTCAGCACCCTTGAGGTCTTTGGTTACAACTTCCATCCACTCATTAGTGGAAACAGGAGGAAAATCTGTGAAAAGTTTCTCTCTCTGATTACTCATATCTTATTATTTATTATTAATTAGGAGAGACAAAATTACAACATTTAGCTCTCATTTAAAAGTGTTTACACTGTGTGTAGTTTATTTTATATAGATTTTTAGTTATGAATTACTAAGATCAACTAAAAGTTTAGATATTTTTTGAACTACAGCTTCGGCAAATCGCTTACCTTTCTCTGCCGTTGCCTTTTTAGGATTGCCTACTCCCGTATCTTCAGACACTTGGTCCCAATTGCGAGGCATCCATCCTATATTTTGATTCAGGGCTTCTATTTGTACCGGTTTAACTGCACCATCGCCGGCACTCTCCATATTCACAAGCTCCGGTTTATAATGCAGCATAACTGAGGTTTCTAATTCACCGGCATGATCGTCGGGGGTTTCTTCAAAATATCCTTCGGGCGATACAACTTCCCACCAATTGACGACTACTATCTTGAAATCGGGAAATAGTACTAATAGGTCTCTGATATAAGATTTAAAGGTGTTACCTCCGTGCCCGTTGATGATTACTAATTTATTTATTCCCTGTATGTTGAGCGATGTGACAATATCTAAGAGTATTGCTTTTTGAGTTTCGCTTCTGGTGTGTATGCAAAATGGTTTATTCCATTGTCCTACATTTTGCGAACCAAGGTATATGGGTGGCATAACCATGCTTACCACTCCTCTTTCATATGCCTGCCGGGCGGAGTCGCTTGCAATTTCGTACGATAAAATGCAGTCTGTAAGATAAGGAAGATGATAGTTGTGAGGTTCAACTGCTCCCCATGGGAGTATAGCAACACTGTAGTTCTGTTTTATTACTTCACCCCAGTTGGTTAAAGGGATGTTGAGAAAACTTCTTTTTGCCATATGTGGTTTTTAAATATTTAGAAATTTACATTGTAATAAGTCCCTTTCTGAGACTATAGAATGTTAGTCCCGATACCGTTTTTATACCTGTTTTGCCAATTATATTTTTACGATGGGTTAAAACAGTGTTTAAACTTATGTTCAACATATCGGCTATCTCCTTATTAATGTAACCTTTAACTATAAGTTTTAGTATTTCGAGTTCTCTATTTGTAAGGTGGTGATCGTCGACTTCCGGTTTGTGAGTATGCTCGTTTGAAATGGTGTGCTGCAGCTCACGAATACCTGATGAGTCTAAGAGATTTAACTTTGGACTAAGCACTCTGCTACGAAGTCTGTTGTGCGCAGCCATATCTTTCTCAAATGAATGAATTGAGAATATTACAGCATAGCAAAGGTTCTGATTATAATCGGTAGACAGATGTTTTATGAGTATATTCTTGAGATCATATAGGAGCTCGTCGGGAAAATCTTCGTCGTAGTTTATTAAATTTTTTAGGTAGTCCGACATTTTATCTTTGAACTTCCGGAATACCTCCCTGAGCACATTAAGCTCTGTTTTACTATTGTCGGTGGCTTTATCTGAGCCACTTATAGCAATAAATGCATTTAAATGCTTTTCGATATTGGGAATTAGTTCGTAGATATAGTTTTCTGCCGTTTGATGAAAATAGTCGACTATAGTTTCAGTATCTATTTGATCTAACTGAGTGGGAACAAACTCTTTATCGATATATAAGTTTAATACGGTTAGCAGGAGTGTAGAGTTTATATAATGCTCGTTGCAAAGGTCTTCAATGGTGCTTTCGCCCACACCTAACTTTATACCAAAACGATTTAGTACAGGGATTAGCTCGTTATGCTCACAAAGCACGTCGGCCATTACGGTATTTAGGGTGAGTAGTTGCACTTATTTTTTATTTATACTGAATTCTCGGAGAATGCTCTTTTAAGCTTTCTTTCTCGATGGAAATGTGTGATTGCATCAATTGGATGGTGGAGCAGCATTCTTGGTCCTGCAAAACGCATTACGGTCTTTATCTGTTCTCTCATATCTTTCTTGTAGCAGTGTATTTTACATGTGCCGCATGTAGGTTTCTCTTCGCCAAACGGGCATCTTTCGAGTCTTTGCAGAGCATACTCATTTAAACTCCGGCACTCTGCACACAATTCTCTGCCATGTTTATGTTTGGAGCGGCAATATATATTGATCATCTTACTGACAACATCTTTTTCCTTGTCATTCATCACTCCCTCCTGAGTTTCTGTTTCTTTTATTTTGAAATGAGCATCAAAAATAGCTATTTTCTTGATTCTAACCAAAGATCTCATTTACCTATCTTTACGAGAATATAATTGCCTTCGGCATTTTCTTCAATTTTATAATTCTCATTTAACTCAATAACCCACCCTTCACCAATTATTTTATCGTCGGTTATTTCTAAAGGTTCAGACACAATAACCCAACGCCAGTCGGATCTGAGCAGCGCCCCTCCCTCCTCTACGGTTAAGACTCCCCAGTTGTCGGTTAATACAATTTTAGGGTAAACGGTACCTTCGTCTACGCTGATGATCGCTTTATCTCCTCGTCTGATCATAAATCCAAGTGATTGCTGCGCTCTATGAAACAGTTCGTGTATGGTTAAATCTGTTCTGTCGTATTTTCCTGTGGGGAGTGGCAGGGTTAACATTGCCCAATGAATACCATTCCATGTTATATCAGTGTTGGATGGGGGTATCAATTTGGGTAGTTTGCCTATAAATAGTCCGTCTTTTTTTATCAGTTCTCCTTCGCCATCCTGCACATTTGCAAATGTTTCTCTTGTGTCGGGATCGACTAACAGTATGGGTGTATATAAATTTTTATCCCAAAGTGAAGCATGTCTTTCGGTTGCCTCTTTTATTTGCTCAAAGTATCGTGTTATCTCATTAGTTGAATATTTTGACGTTTGAGCAAAAAGAAACTCCGAAAGCGTGTACATCAACCATATTACTACGAGATGTTTCATTGGTTTACACCTGCTTAATGGTTATTATTAATTTGTTTTTACTTCTATTTTATACTTATTTCTATTATATGCTTACTCCAGATTATATTTATTTCTAATATATGCTTACTTCAAATTATATTTATTACAATTATATTTTACCCCTCTATTTTTATCACTTCTGTTTCATAATGGTTGCTGAAAGTTTTGTGACCCAAGTTCTGGGTAAGAAACGAATTGCAAATGGGGCTAATTTATTCATTGATCCGTGAATAACTGTAGGCTTCCCTTTCATCATAGATCTGTATCCAAGCTCCGCCACATCTTTTGATTTGGTAATCTTAACGTTTTTGACTAATTGTGAGGCACTCATTTTAGATTCATCTCCAAAGTTTGTGCTTGTGGGACCGGGGCAAAGTGCTGTTATTGTAATATCATATTTTTTCAACTCTTTTCCCACAGCTTCTGAGAGACTAAGAACGAACGATTTTGTAGCAAAATAAACCGCCATCATCGGTCCTGGCTGGAAAGCAGCAGTTGATGCTAT
>DATGMV010000249.1:0-6831 GCA_035307185.1 Fermentimonas sp.
TGATATTCTTTCAGATTTTTGTAGATAGGTGCATCATTATCCAGTATTTGTAATTCCATTCCTGCATATGCAGCATCTCCTTCCATTGGGGTTCTTATACCTAAGCCGTTATTTGCTCCGGGAGTTAGCATAAATTCAAATCTTAACACAAAGTTATCAAACTCTTCGTTAGTATATAAATTTCTGGTTGTACCTTTACTCTTACCGGGATATACGGTTATTGTACCGCTTTCAACAGCATAATCAACCTTATTGCCTGTCCACTGATCTAAGTTAGTTCCGTCGAAAAGAATTTTATACCCATCAGCCACCTCTTCTTTGGTAAGTTTATATGCTTCCGGACGAGGTATTTCTTTTATATAAATATCCCTATACGCTACCTTACTTCCATGTGCCTGTAGCTCTATTTGCTCAACAGGGAAAATAGGCTGACTTCTATCCCAGTAATTCTCTAAGATAACATTATCAGTTACCAATTCGCCGTTTAGCCAAACCGACACCCTTTCTCCAACCATACGAATTCTGAATGTATTCCATTCTCCTAACTTTTGGTCTGCAACCTTAAGAGGCTTGCTCAGATGAGTTTTGTTGTTGTACAAACCTCCCGACCCAACTTGAGCTCCTACTTTTACGCGTGCAGTATCCCAAATTTGTACTTGAGGAGTTCCTCGAAGGTAAATACCCGCATCAGGCTCAGGACCCTCATAAAGCTTCCAGTCGACAAGCATTTCAAAATCGCCATATTGCTTTTCAGTACATAAGTTGTCGCCTTTACCGGTGAATAAGAGTACACCATCTTCTACAACCCAATTCTCTTTAGCCTCTGTGTCAGCTTTTGCTTGTGCTGCAGCAAGTTCTTTCTTGCTCATTTCTGCTCTCTTAATTGGGTTTGCAACGAGTCCCTTCCAGCCATCTATGTTTTTTCCATTGAACAGTGACACAAAACCACCTTCAGACTCATTTTCAGAAATATACTTTGTAATCGACTGACGCTGATAGTCTGCATCTGGGTTAGATAAAGTTTTACTTACCTTATTTAGAATGTTAGTTGTTTCTTGGCCTGCAAACAATGGGTTAGATAAAGCGATATTCATTGCTGCAACTGCTGCTGCCTCACTAAGTGCAGTGTTGTCCATAAAAGGTGCAACATAAAGCATTGCTTGATATATACCGGTATTTCCAATAAGTTGAACTATTCTGTTCCGTTGTTTGTCGTTTTGAGCAAACTCCATTGCTTCACGTAGGTAAAGATACTTAATAGCATTAGTTTCATCAGACTTGCTAACAATGTCGATTATAGCGTTAGTAACCTTGTCTAACTCGTTGCTATTGTTTGTTTTACGAGCTATATCAAGTATAGGGTAAATAACATGAAATGAATTTATACTTGCTAATGCCTTGAATGCAGATTCACGATTTGCTCCTTTTTCATTATTATATGCTTCAGTTAATTGTTCTATTGATTCGTTTGATCCAATTCCTGCAAGAGCACTATAATAAAGGTGTTTTTTATTTGATTTGCTAATTCTATCAGAAACCAAGTTGGTTTGCTTCATTTCAGGTAAATAGCTTAAAGCTGAATTAATTGCTTGCTGAATAGCAGGTATATAATCATTATCAGATTGTTCAAGTAAAACAAATAAATCGTCTAAGTTCTCATTAGTAACTACATCTTTTAGTGTATTTGCAGCTACAGTTTTAACAGCAACGTTATCTGAAAACATTTGATTGTAAACAAGATTATACTGACTTTCCATCATACGATTAGATACAAGTTCAAGGATAGCTTTTTTACCGGTATCACTACTACTGTCAAATACAGAAGCAAGTGTGTAGGAAATATCTCCATCGAAACTCATTAGAGCATTTTTTGCAAGTGCAACAGATTCATCATCACTGCTTTTTAACAAGCTTGCTAATGCAATCAAAGATTCTTCACTGCCAATTTTTGATAAAGATTGAGTAGCAGCTTTCTGTACCATTTTGTTTGACTGATTGATAAAAGGAGCGATGTAAGAAGTGGCACGTTCCGGTTGTTTTTCTCCTAACCAGTAAATTAATGCAGTTTGTACATCAGATGATTTGCTCTTTGAAACTTCTTTCTGTATAATATCAACTGATTTCTTATCACTCTCAAAAGGATAAGCTTGAAGTATATTAGTTAGATAGTTAAGATTGCCATCTTTAATTACCCCCTTAAGTATTTTTGAAATATTTGCAGATGATTGTTTCAAGAGCAGTTTTGTAGCTGCAATCTTAAGATCGTTTTTATTCTGTTTCTTGGCCTTAGACAACAGTTTGTTAGCTTCATTCTTTACTAATTTGGATTCAGACTCATTTAATCTACTTAATAAATTAATATAAGATTCTACAGCACCACTTCTTTCATACAATAAGCCTGCATTTTCAGCTGCATCACGTAATGGTTTTATAGACTCTTTGCTGCCTGTATTAGAAATAGCATTTATAAGCACCATATTCATCTTTTCTGATGAGCTACTACTTAATAAATTCAATAAAACAGGTTCAGATTTTGCATAACCTGTTTGCCCCAAAGCATTAGCAAAATGAAGAGTGTTAACCTCTGATTTGCTATTAATAAGGGCTTGTAAAAGAGACTCATTTGCTTTTTCTGTGCCAATTGAAACTAATGCTGCAGTAGCAGCTCCTGAAAGATAGTCATCTGTTAGAAAATCAGATAGGACATCAACATTGTCATCAGATCCAACAGTTCTTAGCTGTCTTATTACAAAAGCCTTAACTTCTTTATCTAATGGTTTACTTAGAGCTTTTTCGAAAGCATTTGCTGCCACTTTACGTTTTGAATCATCTTTAGCAACAAAATGACTCCAGCCACTTATTGCAAAATCGTATGCTTCATTAGTCTCATTCCCGGGAGGATTCATCCTTCCAATAAGGTCAAGCAGCCCTTCTTCACCTGTAGATACAAGATCAGATATTATAGCATTGTATTGACTTGGGGTCTCTGCCGGTAGCTGAGCCAATGCGTCAGCTACAATAGTAGAGGTTGTTCTACCTTTTGCTAATTGAGCCTCTGCACTATATGCAAGCAGAAGGCAAAGACTTAGTATGATAAATTTTATCTGTTTCATTTTACTTACCTTTTTAAGATTAAATAGTCCAAGGAGCACGTGTGGGCTGGTTTATATAACGATTAGCTTCTTCATCATTTATAAACATTTCCTTAACAGGATCATACTCAAGTGTTCTGTTAAGTTGAAGTGCTACAAGACCCATGTTTACAACTGTACAAGAACGGTGTCCGTTAATTTCATTCAAAGCATACTTTTGTCTTGTTTTTATGCTTTCAAGGAAGTTTGTGTTTTGCTCAACCGGTTCGGGGAAATCAGCTAATTTCTTTTCCCAATTAGGAATATCACAAACAAAGTTTTTATAAACATTTCCATTTGGACCAGAGATATAAGGTGTGTCCGGATCACCATAATCACCACCCCAAAGTACTATCTGACAACCATCTTCATATGTGTATGTTATACTTCTCCAGGTCCCAACTGCGTCGGGATGTTGTTGAGGTGCATCAACTTCCACTTTAACCGGAGAAGTATCATCTTTGCCAAGCATATATTGAACGGGATCAATGTAGTGCTGACCCATATCACCTAAACCTCCGCCATCATAATCCCAGTAACCACGGAAAGTACTATGAACTCTATGTGCATTGTCTGGTTTATAAGGAGCCGGTCCTAACCACATATCATAATCTAATTCCTCAGGTACAGGTTGAGGTTCCAGATGATTTTTTCCTACCCAGAAGAATTTCCAGTCGAAGCCTGTATGTTTGCTGATTGTAAATTTCAATGGCCATCCCAACATGCCGCTGTCAACAAGTTTCTTTAGTGGTTGCACAGGCGATCCAAGTCCATAAAAGTTACTTCTGAAACGGAACCAAGTGTTTAGACGAAAGATATTACCATATTGAGCAATAGCTTCACGAACTCTGATTCCCTCACCTATTGTACGCGTCATTGGCTTCTCACAGAATATATCTTTACCCGACTTTGCAGCTTCAACAGCCATAATTCCATGCCAGTGTGGAGGAGTGGCGATATGTACAATATCTACGTTTTGATCTAAGATTAAATCTCTAAAATCGTGATACTCGTTAACTTTATTCTTTATTAAAGAAGCTGCTCTTGCGAGATGATTTTTGTCCACATCGCAAATAGCAGCAACACGTGTGTTGTCATATGGAATATGACTGCGTCCCATTCCTCCAACACCAATGATACCCTTAGTTATTTCGTCACTTGGCGCAATCATACCTTTACCAAGAACATTACGGGGAACAATAGTTAGCAAGGTTACACCACCCATTGTTTTTAAAAACTGTCTTCTGGATTTCATTAAATTATAATATTTGAATTAATAATATTTTTCCTGCATCAGTATCACAAAGATAGAAATTTTATTTGTAAATGCGTTAACACTTAATAATATAAATAATCAGTAATAATAATAATGCTATTTTGATTTAGTGGGTTAAAAATAAAATACATCATAGCATGACAGTTATTAGGCTGTTATTTTCTCTGTTTTGCCCACTCCATAACATTAGCAGGTGGACGTTTAGCTTGTAACTCCTTTTTCATAAAGTCCATATATGGTGCCACATGGCTGAAAAACTTGTAAAACCCTTGGCAGAGATAGTTCAATCCATCATTTCCATACTTATCTTTTATAAATCTATTCTTAGGGCATTCGCCATAACATGCGAAAAGGAAATCACACTCTCTGCACTGCTGAGGCAATTTATCAAATTTGTCGTTACCAAACTTCAATTGTTCATCGGAGTACATCATTGCTGCAATCGTCTTGTCGTTTATATTTCCTAATCGATATTCAGGAAATACAAAATGGTCGCAAGAAAAAACATCGCCATTAAACTCCATTGCACCGGCATGACCACAAGTCTTTGCCATAGTACATACACCGGGTTGTTCTCCTACCCAGTTTGCCAATGTAGAATCAAATATTTGAATGTACATCTTACCCACATCCTCTTTAATCCACTCATCAAAGATTGCACATAGAAAATCACCCCATTTATCTGCAGGTACAGTATATGGAGCAAGATCCACTTCGTTAGCCTTTTCTTTAGCAGTTGCAAGTTTTAATAGTAGGTTGTCTTTTCTGATCCGTTCAACGATAGGAGAAAATTGCACATATTTACAACCAATCTCTTTGAAAAAATTGTAGAATTCAAGCGGATAATCCACATTGTAGTCGTTTACTACTGCTAAGCAATTGAACTCTACTTCATGTTTTTGCAGTAATTTAATTCCTTTCAAAACTCTTTGAAAAGAAGGTCTGCCCATCTTATCTCTCCGATACTCATCATGGAACTCCTGTGGACCATCAATAGATATACCTACAAGGAAATTATTCTCTTTGAAAAATTCACACCATGAATCGTTAAGTAGTGTTCCGTTTGTCTGAATAGAATTGTCTACTTGTCTGCCTCCTGCATACTTTTTCTGTAGTTCTACAGCCTTTTTGTAGAATGATAACGGACGCATTAAAGTTTCACCGCCATGCCAGGTAAACATTACATGTGGTGTAGTTTGAGATTCAATATATTGTTTAATAAACCTTTCGAGGAGCGTTTCGCTCATCACTTGGTTTTTATTTGTAAATAAATTTTCTTTTTCCAAATAATAACAGTAATCGCAATCTAAATTACATTTAGAACCTACCGGTTTAAGCATTACGTACATCGGTTTGGCAAATGGTGCGAATGTTGACATAATTTTATCCTCTTGTTATTTCTTCCTTTTCAGCATCCCAATACATTGTTCTACCTTCAAGATAAGCGCGTGTACCCATATGAGCTGTTATAGCCTCTTCAAATCCCTGATCTATGTCGCAAGATGGTTTACTTCCTGTTCTGATACACTCCAACCATTCATGTAAATGTAAATATGTTGTATTGTATCTTTTCCCTCCTATGTAAGAATATAGTAAACCACGTTCTGCGAAATAAAGTTCAGTTGCCGATGTAATTGCATCTAAGTCTTTACCCGGAACATAGTGATAAAATGGTTCACCCGGTTTAATCTGACCTTTTGCAATTTTTTCTTTATATCTGTCTGAATTAGGATCAATGGTAACTGTCAAAGTACTACCTACTTCCATTGTAGCATCATGACCCATTATTTTTCTACTACGTTTAAACTGACTTGCTAATGTTGCAGAATATAACATAGCCATTCCACGGTCGGCATACTCAAATGTCGTGTGAAGAACATCAGGAACAGTACGTCCGTCTCTAAAAAAGTAAACCCCGCCCGATGAGCTTGCTGATGAAGGAATGCCAAGATTTAAGATCTGATTCATAGCATCATACTCGTGAGTTAGTAAATCACCGCTCAAGCCTGTGCTATAATCCCACCAACATCTCCAGCGGAAAAATCTTTCCAAACTAAACTTGTCTCGTGTGTCGGGTCCAATATATTTTGTTAATCCGGCAGAAGTCATGTAGTCCAAATACTCTTTAATCCTATCCGGATCGCCATCAAACTGATTCCAGTCAATATTATTCTGATTTGCTTCAGGATGAATATTATACACCCATGCGCCATTTGGACTATTTCTGTTTGTTCCTGTCTCAATTAGTGAAATCGGTCCTAAAAGTCCTTTTTCAATAATCTCACGTGCTCTCTCGTAAGCCTCAATCTGTCTGTTCTGATGCCCTAATTGGAATACAACATTACTCTGTTTCACAAGATCACGCAAAGCATAAGTCTCAGGAACAGTCCATGTCATCGGCTTCTCTAAGTACACATGTTTACC
>DATGMV010000250.1:0-3947 GCA_035307185.1 Fermentimonas sp.
CTAAAATAGATTCTCCATTCAGACTGTATGCAACAAGCTTTCCCCCTTTTGCAACACTGTAATCTAAGCAACAGATGTTTTCTTTATAAACAGAGGGCCTCCCATTAAGCCAATAATGTCCAAAGAATACACTTTTGTCACTGTTACGATAAAAGTCAATAGACTTTAATTCTGATAATTCAATTGGTTGTTGAGGCAAATTATCAATTGGTAAAACACTAATAGATTTGTAAGTCATTAATGCAGGATCTTCCCACCACTTTATTCTTATCTCTGTTCTTACTGTACCATCTTTGTCGGTAAAGATAAAACCATCAGGCATTTTCATTTCTTTGCCTTTCAGAGTCTGCTCTATTGCTACATTTAATTCTGTTCCTTTCTCAACAGATTGATAAATAAGATCATCGGTAAGCCGGTCGTTCACAAGTGTATTTCTTAAATATTCTATATTGTTGTTGTCCCAGCAAGCGTGAACAGCTTTAAATTTTTCTGTCTCGTAGTAAAGTGGTAATGTTTTAAACCATTCTAAATACTCTTCGTACTCACTCTGTCTGTTTTGGAACTGTTTAAGTGTTTCGTAATGCTGAATGATATTATTAATCAGATGTTTTCTAAGGTGTCCACCTTCAGTTTCCTGAAAATGGAAACAGAGTGCGTTGTATTCGTGGTTTCCCATTAATGCAATGGCATTATCATTATCCACCATTGCTTTAACAATTTGAAGCGTTTCTCTGATTTTTGGCCCCCTGTCAATATAGTCACCAACAAATAATACTTTTCTATGTGGATGAGAATATGCACCATTAACTTTAACATAACCCAATTTTATAAGCAATGCTTCCAGTTTGTCAGCGTGACCGTGAATGTCACCAATAAAGTCTATCATATTTTGATGATTTTTAGTAAATACAGTTGCGTTTCACATCTGCAACAAGGTTATACGCAAATATAATGATTATTTAAATTTAGTGCAAGGGGTTGAATATGATTGTATTTTACTTTTTCTGTTAAATTTCTTTTATGTCTGACTTTTGTATTCTATCTTTATATAATTTAACAACTGAATAACAATGTTAAATTAAAAACTTACAACCATGGCTACAAAACCAATACAAACAAAAGAGAACAGCCTTTACCTAACAATTAAACAAGTATATTTTGATGCTATTCTGAATGGCACAAAAGATAAAGAGTACAGGGAAATAAGCCCTACCACCGTTTCTAAATATATCGAGAATCAAAAAGTGGATGGTGAACTTCAGCTTTTCTACGATCCCGACTTGATAAGTGAGGATAAGTTAGAAATGTATGCTAATGATGAAATGTATTACAACAATGGTGTGTTCCCATATATACCTAAAGAAATATATTTCCTGGATTTAGCGGTAGGGTATAATAAAGATAGGGATACTATGACTGTTGAAGTAACAGATATTTCATTTGAGCCCGGTAAAGATAAAAAAGGTAATATGATTTTGGTTTCTTTCGATGAACAAGGTAAACCATATAAAGATGTCAATGGGAATTTCACTTTATGGAATATTGTTTTTCATTTGGGAGAGATTGTGAAAAAGGATTTGAAGAAGGATAGGTGATTTAGAATTATAAATAGAAATAATTAAAGACTAATAACATGGAGTCCATAAATAACGAAGAGATTCTTGAAAATTATGATGAATTAGAATTAGGTCCACAATCTGAATCCGACAATCTATTTACTGCAAGGGCACGAAAACATCAATCGTTGTGGAGAGTGAAAAATGGTTTGGAAATCGGGGTAGGTCCTGATAAGAATTCAAATAAAAAAGGTGTGCCTGCAAAGTATGGAAATATGATTGCCAATGGCGAGACAAATGGCAGGAATTTCTATTTTCCTGAGACGTTTGAGTATGCAAAATGGAGGGTTAATACACGGATTAAAGGCGAAACCATTGATGCATACCGACTGTTTAATAACCTTCTTTCGAGCATGCCGATGGCATTCAACCTGTTTCATCCGCTGATGATGTTGAAAATGGAGAATCCGGCAGTGGTTGACCTGATGATTAGGGAAGCATTTCCTGCAATCCCTTCCATTTATAGAGTGCAGGAAATAGGTTTAGAGTTTATCCCCACTCCCACAGAAGAGTATATTCGCGATAAATCAGCAATGGATGCATTTGTTCGCTATCTTGATAAAGATGGAAACAACTACCTGATTGCAATAGAGACTAAATATACCGACAGTCTTGGTTCTAATGCTGCATTTAACCATGTTTATCAATTGGATATAATGCGTGAGCTTGAGATGTTTACAAACGAAGCCTTCAGCAACTTCGAACTTGAAAAGACTAAAATCAGTCAGATATTCAGGAATTTCATTCTTGCTGAACAATATGGGAAAATACATAAACTGAAAAAGGTCTATTCTATAGTGATGGCACCTGCTGCTCACCCTACCACTAAAAATGAAATATTCTCGCTAAAGACACATCTTAATGAAGCGGATAGAGGAAGAGTATTTGCTTTGAGTCTCGAAGAATTCATTGCCGCTATCCAGGTGCATTGTACAGGTAAATACCTGAACTGGATCAATTGGTTTAATGACAGGTATCTGAATTTTTAGAAAGGAGTATAAAAAGATATGAAAAGCAGAGAAACATTTACTAGATCAGAGGCCGATGAAATAATCCGGTTTATTCAAGAGAAGCTCAAAGCTGATACCTCCAGGAAGAAGATTTGAAAGTGGTAAAGCGTAAGTTGCTGGAAATGATGAAAAATAAAATTGTAAATTAAGTCTGATTTAGAAATAGTTGATTTTTTGTTATCTTTACAAAAATTCAAACTTAGGTGAGCATTATAGTTAATTTGATTATTTTGTTAATCAATTTCTCTTTACGATGAAGATATTTGATAATATAAATAACATAGTAAAAGACGATCTAAAAACTACAATAACTAAAAATAGTATATTGTCTGTTGCTGCTACCTGTTTTTCTATTTACGCCTTTGAGGAATTGAAAGAACAGCTTCAAGATATATCAGAGCTAAACTTCATTTTTACATCACCCACCTTTATTAAAGAGAAAAAACTTAAGGAGAAAAGTGAGTTTTATATACCTCAGCTTAATAGAGAACGAAGTTTATATGGTACTGAGTTCGAAGTCAAGCTTCGTAATGAGCTTTCTCAAAAAGCAATAGCTAAAGAGTTTGCTGAGTGGATTAGAGAAAAGGTTAAGTTTAGGTCTAACGTTACCAACGAGCAGATGGGTGGCTTTATCAACGTTGTGGCTGAGGAAGAATTTACCTACTTTCCAATCAATGGATTTACAACTACTGACTTGGGTTGCGAGAGAGGTAATAACCTGGTAAACTTTGTATCTAAGATTGATGCACCGTATAGCGAGAACTATATAAATGTCTTTAAAGAAATATGGCAGGATAATAAGAGGCTTAAAGATGTAACTGATCAGGTAATTGAAAATATTTCAAATGTATACAAGGAGAATTCACCTGACTTCATATATTTTCTGACACTCTACAATATCTTCAATGAATTTTTAGAGGATATATCAGAGGATGTACTTCCTAATTCTGCCACAGGATTCAAATCTTCCGAGATTTGGAATATGCTCTATAACTTTCAGCAAGATGCAGTGCTTGCAATTATCAACAAACTGGAGAAGTACAATGGTTGCATACTTGCCGACAGTGTGGGATTAGGAAAGACTTTTACAGCACTTGCCGTAATTAAATACTACGAAAACAGGAACAAGTCGGTTCTTGTACTTTGTCCTAAAAAGCTCAATGATAACTGGATTACCTTTAGAAGTAATGTAACTAACAATCCAATAGCAAAAGACCGGTTGCGTTACGATGTGTTATATCACACAGATTTATCGAGAGAGAGCGGAACATCAAACGGTATACCTTTAAATAGAATAAATTGGGGTAACTACGACTTAGTG
>DATGMV010000251.1:0-4979 GCA_035307185.1 Fermentimonas sp.
TATTGTCTCGCTTATACTCACTACCGGTATTGGTGGGGCAGTATTGACTATTGGAAATATCAGCATGACAGGAATCGGACTCTCAGCATTGCTTGGTGTAGTTCTAAATCTAATATTGCCGAGAACCAAAGAAGAAAAAGAGTTAGAAACGGATAATTAACAATAAAAATGTATAAATACAGTAAATATTGTTTATATTTGTTTTCTAAGTTTGAGTCGTATGAAACAACACACCGAAATACAAATTAACCGATTTCAATTAGGAGTATTGATCGATGGTCTTGAAAAAGAATTCATGAATTGTATAATGAATAGCAATATCTACTGCTCACACTGCAAAGGTGTTGCTATAAAAGGAGTATTTGTTGATGAGATATACCTTACTAATAGAAACAATGTGAGAATTTATGGCAGATGTAAGGTGTGCAACACAAAAGTTGCACGCCTTTTTGAATTTAGTAGTGGAGAATTTAACAAAAAAGCTAACAGACTAAGAATGTCTGTTAAATTGATCGAATTATCTGATCCGTTTCCAAGCGAAATTTAGGTGTTAATGAGGGTTGATTAGCATCTTCCACATCACGATAACCAATTGCAACTGCAAAAAGAGTCTTATAATTCTCTTCTTTTAAAACATTGTCATACTCATCTGTCTGAATGCCTTCCATAGGAGTAGAATCAATACCCAAGCTTGCAGTGGCACTCAAAAAGAAGCCTAACGACAAATATACCTGAGAAGTTAGCCATGTCATAATCTGTTCATCACCCTTTGGTTTTAATACACTATTATAATATGCTGCTGTTCCTTCAGACAAGTGAGTTAACTTGTTGTTTTCAAATGCTTCTGCATCTTTAGTAACGCCGAATACCACAATATGACTTGAATCTAATACTTTCTGTTTATTATTGTATGATAAGTTTGCCAGCTTACTCTTAACCTTTTCATCCGAAACAAAAGTAAATTTCCAGGGTTGACTATTAATAGAGGAGGGGCTCAGTCTGATAATTTCTTTAAGCTTTTCTATAGTCTCAACATCAATCTTCTTGCTGGGATCATATTGTTTTGTAGTATATCTATTCTTTGCGATTTTTAAAAAACTCATATTTTATTACTCTTTATATTTTTGAATTATGGCATGAATTGTGCAAATAGTGTGCCAGTAAAAATGGATATATAGATGCTACTGTTTGATCTTATAAATCATTATTAACAAAGTGAGTTGAATTGTCGTTTCTTAATTTATTACTAACTTTGCACATTAATTTTTTATAGGGATCAATATATTGATGATGAGCAGAAAATTTCCGGAAAAGAACAGTTTAAATCTTGCTGAAATAAACAGAGAGATGCTTAAAGAATGGGACGAGAAAGATATATTTAAAAGAAGTCTCGAAGCACGCGAAAATAATACACCTTTCGTATTTTACGAAGGACCGCCATCGGCAAACGGAATGCCGGGTATCCATCATGTAATAGCACGTTCAATTAAAGATATATTCTGTCGATACAAGACAATGAAAGGCTTTTTGGTTAACCGAAAAGCCGGATGGGATACACACGGATTGCCGGTTGAGTTAAGTGTTGAAAAAACACTTGGCATAACAAAAGAAGATATTGGAAATAAGATTTCTGTTGAGGAGTATAATGCAGCTTGCCGAACAGAAGTTATGAAATTTACACGTGAGTGGGAAGACTTGACTCGGCAGATGGGTTATTGGGTTGATATGAGCGATCCTTATATCACTTATGATAACAGGTATATTGAGACTTTGTGGTACCTCCTGAAAGAATTGTATAAAAAGGATTATTTATATAAAGGTTATTCTATACAACCTTACTCACCCGCTGCAGGAACCGGACTAAGTACTCATGAACTTAATCAGCCCGGGTGTTATCGCGATGTTAAAGATACTACATGTACTGCACAGTTTAAAATCATTGAGCCTTTTGAAGAGTGGAGCAATTTTGGAGAAGCTTTTCTTTTGGCATGGACTACTACTCCATGGACTTTGCCATCTAATGTGCTTTTAGCTGTTGGAAAGAATATTGAATATGTTGCTGTAGAGACGTATAATCAATATACAGGTGAGCCAATAACAGTTGTGCTTGCCAAAAGTTTATTGGGTGTATATTTCCCTGAGAAAAACAAACAGCTCTCCCTTGAAGATTATAAGCAGGGCGATAAGAATGTACCCTACAGAATATTAGATAAGGTTTGGAAAGGTTCTGAACTTGAAGGTGTGAGTTATGAGCAGCTTGTGCCGTGGGTGAAGGCTTCGGATAATGCATTTAAGGTGGTTACGGGAGATTTCGTAACAACAGAAGATGGTACCGGAATTGTGCATATAGCTCCTACATTTGGTGCAGACGACATGAAAGTGGGTCGTGATAATGATGTGGAAGGTATAATGCTTACTGACAAGGATGGTAATAGAAGACCAATGGTTGATTTAACCGGTAAGTATTTTACATTAGAAGATCTTGATCCTGACTTCGTTCAAAACAAGATGAATGCAGAGCTTTATGGCGAATTTGCAGGTAGGTATGTGAAAAATGAGTATGATGATACGTTGACTGAAGATAATGCAACTCTTGACATTGACTTGTCGGTTATGTTAAAACTTCAGAACCGTGCTTTCCGAATTGAAAAGCAAGTGCATAATTATCCGCACTGTTGGCGTACAGATAAACCTGTATTGTACTATCCGCTTGACAGTTGGTTTGTTAGAACAACTGCTGCTCATGAGAAAATGATTGAGCTGAATAATACTATAAATTGGAAACCTCAGTCAACCGGAACCGGTCGTTTTGGTAAGTGGCTTGAGAATCTGCAGGACTGGAATCTTAGCAGGAGTCGCTATTGGGGCACACCACTACCAATTTGGCGCACAGAAGATGGTAAAGAAGAAAAGTGTGTTGGCTCAGTTAAAGAGTTGTATGAGGAGATGAAGAAGTCGCTTGATGCAGGTGTGATGACTGAACTTCCATGGAAAGATTTGGATCTTAATGATTATAAAGATCTTGATTATGATAAGATCGACCTGCATAGACCTTATGTTGATAATATAATATTAGTTTCGGAAGGCGGAAAGCCAATGCACAGAGAAGCAGACCTTATTGATGTTTGGTTTGATAGTGGAGCTATGCCATTTGCACAGTTCTTTTATCCTCATATATCCGAAAAGGAATTTCATAAGGTGTTTCCTGCCGATTTCATAGCTGAGGGAGTAGATCAGACAAGAGGTTGGTTTTATACACTTCATGCCATAGCGTCTATGGTAAAAGGCGGTGTTGCGTTTAAGAATGTTGTTTCAAATGGTCTTGTTCTTGATAAGAATGGTAATAAGATGTCGAAACGACTTGGTAACGCAGTTGATCCATTCGAAACAATAGATAATTATGGTTCCGATCCTCTAAGGTGGTATATGATCACAAATGCTGCTCCATGGGAGAATTTGAAATTTGATATTGAAGGTGTTGAGGAGGCGAGAAGAAAATTTTTCGGGACACTGTATAATACATATTCTTTCTTTTCTCTATATGCAAATGTGGATAATTTTTATGATCAGTATCCACAAATTGATATTGAAAAGAGACCGGAGATTGATCGTTGGATTATATCACTTCTAAATAGCTTGATTAAAGAAGTAGATGAAGGGTTTAACAATTATGAACCAACTAAAGCAGGGCGGGCAATAGCAGACTTTGTTAACGATAACTTGAGTAACTGGTTCGTAAGGCTCAATCGTAAGCGTTTCTGGGGAGGTGAAATGAGCGAAGACAAGCTTTCGGCTTATCAGACACTTTATCACTGTTTGGTTACTATTACAAAACTTATGGCTCCGATAGCTCCATTTTATGCCGACAGATTATATCTCGATTTAACTTCAGTAACAGAGGGTGGAGAGAAGTTTGATTCGGTTCATTTAGATGACTTTCCGGTTGCCAATGATGAAATGATAGATAAGCCATTGGAAGAACAGATGTATCTGGCGCAGGCGGCTTCATCTATTGTTCTTTCATTACGACGTAAAGTTAACATAAAAGTACGTCAGCCTCTGTCGAAAATAATGATTCCTGTAGCGGATGATCAGCAGAAAAAAAATATTGAAGCTGTTGAACAGTTGATTTTGAATGAGGTTAATGTTAAGGAGTTAGAGTTTGTTGATTCGGCAAATGAGATGCTTGTTAAGAAGGTAAAGCCCGACTTTAAAAAGCTTGGTCCACGATACGGAAAAATAATGAAACAGCTTGCTGTTAAGATTCAAGAGATGGAAAATAACCACATTCATGAGTTAGAGAGTGCCGGTTCATATAGTTTTATGGTGGATGACCAGGAAGTTGTAATAGGTTTAGATGATGTTGAAATAATTTCTGAGGATATACCCGGCTGGTTAGTTGGTAATGAGGGCAGGTTGACAGTTGCTCTTGATATAACTATTTCTGAAGAGCTCAAAAAAGAGGGTGTTGCTCGTGAATTAGTAAATAGGATTCAAAATATCCGTAAAGCAAAGGATTTTGAGATAACCGATAGGGTAACAGTGAAAATATCAACCAATAAAGTGATTGATGAGGCAGTTAACGATAATCTATTATATATTAAAAATCAGGTGTTGGCAGACGATATATTAATTGTTGAGGATACGCTCGAAGAGGAAATTGAGATAGATGACATGCGTCTGAATATCAGTATATTTAAAAACAGTTGAATTCTATTAGTTTTTATAACTATATTTGTGATTGAATTTTTAAGTGAACAATTAAAATTATCGGTTGTTGTAACAGGACTTAGATTCCGTGGAGACACAAAGCCAAAAAATAAAATATTATGAGTAATAAGACGAAATATTCAGCCGAGGAATTGGAAGAATTCAGAGCTATAATTAATGAAAAGTTAGAGATTGCCCGTCAGGAATACGAAAACTATCGGGCAGCAGTAACTAATGCCGATGGTAACGATACAATTGATACATCTCCT
>DATGMV010000252.1:0-7372 GCA_035307185.1 Fermentimonas sp.
TTCATCTGCAAAATCTCTTGTACGTGAAAAAAGATGCGGTTGAAATATTGCAGTAAGTTTTTTATTCGGATAGAGTGCTTTAATGGATGTAATTGCAGCTTTGAGCTCTTCGGGGTGGTGGGCATAATCATCTATATAAACTACATCATTAGTTTTTAGATGAAACTCAAAACGCCTTTTTACTCCCATAAAAGAACTTACAGCATTACGTATTTCCTCTGGTGTAGCACCACTTAGTTCTGCTGCTGCCATTGCAGCTATGCTATTCTCTATATTTATCTTAACGGGCACTCCGAGTGATACCTTTTCAATACTACCAAATGGTGATACATAATCGAACTTAATCTCACCGTTTCCAATTCTAATATTTTCAGCATGGAAATCGCCTTTCATCTCTGAATAACTCCAAATCTTTACTTTATCATTTTCCTGTGTCGAAAGTGTTATTCCCTTCTTCATAATCAAATGACCACCTTCTCGAATTAATGAAGTGAATTTTTCAAAGCTTTCTTTATATGACTCTTCTGAGCCGTAAATATCAAGATGATCCGGGTCTGCAGAGGTAATAATAGCTATATGTGGGCGAAGCCAATGGAAAGATCTGTCATATTCATCTGCCTCAACAACAGTGTAATTACTTTTTTCTGAAAGTATCAGGTTACTATTGTAGTTTTTTAATATACCACCCAGGAATGCATTACAATTGAGATGTGATTGTTTAAAAAGATGTGCCACCATACTCGACACAGTTGTCTTACCATGTGTGCCGGCAACACAAATAGCATCACTATATTTTGTAATCTCACCCAAAAGTTGTGCTCGTTTTACTACCTTAAAATTATTGTTTTTGAAATAATTTAATTCATTGTGAGATGAAGGAACTGCTGGAGTATATACGACAAGTGTATTAGTATTATTAGTGAATTCAGTAGGAATACTCTTAGCGTCGTCATCATAATGAACTAATGCCCCCTCTTCTGTAAGCTTTTTAGTAAGTTCAGATTCTGCGCGATCGTAACCTCCTACTCTTCTTCCTTTTAGCAGGAAATAACGAGCGAGATTACTCATTCCAATTCCACCAATTCCTATAAAATATATATACTCGAAATCCTTCATTTATAATTTTATTAAATTTATTTAGATGTCATCTAAGCTTTCTTTACTGTTTATCGATTTATAAAAAACTATCATTTTGTAATACTTATCGATTTAGTAGAACCTTTAGATTTGGAAAAACTTACTAATCATTCAAACACCAATCTTTTTACATTAGTATCTTTTCAATTTCATCAACTATTCTGTCAGCCGAATTATGTTGTGCCAATTTTAAAATATTATCACTTAAACTCTTCAACTCACTTTCGTTTTTAACAAGCGCCAATGCTACATCAAAAAGCATATCTTTAGCTTTTATATCGGGTACCATAACTGCTGCATCTTTATCTACAAGTGCTTTTGCATTCATTGTCTGATGATCTTCAGCAACATTTGGTGATGGCACTAATATGACAGGTTTTCCCAGAATACTAAACTCTGAAATTGAACCTGCTCCCGCACGTGATATGATTAGATCGGCAACCGAATATGCATAGTCCATTCTCGAAATAAAATCTGTTAGATAAATATTTGCAGGAATCTTACCTTCACTTTGCATAATCTTCATATCATTATAGTAATATTTACCACATTGCCATATAACCTGTACATCCTCAGCTGCATTTAATTTTGGGAAAGCATCCACAATACTTTTATTGAGTGTTGCTGCGCCTAAACTACCACCCAGCATAAGTATCGTTTTTTTCTGAGAGTTAAGTTGAAAATGCATGTACCCTTCTTTTCTGTTTTTATCAGAAATAATTAAATCTTGACGGCAGGGATTACCTGTTAGTACAATTTTCTCTTTTGGAAAGAATTTCTCCATTCCATCATAAGCAACACAAATCTTTGAAGCTTTCTGTGCAAGCAGCTTATTTGTAACACCAGCATAAGAATTCTGTTCCTGAATTAATGTAGGAATGCCTTTAGAAGAGGCTGCTCTTAAAATTGGGCCACTTGCATATCCTCCGACACCTACGGCTATATGGGGGTTGAAATCATTTATTATTCTCTTTGCCTTATTCATACTTTTTAGTAATCTAAAAGCAACACCAATATTCTTTAAAAGATGTTTACGGTTAAAACCTGATACGGGCAAGCCAATTATTTTATAACCGGCAGCTGGAACCCTCTCCATCTCCATACGATCTTCGGCACCTACAAAAAGTATTTCAGAGTCACTCCAGCGTTCCTTTACAGCATTAGCAATTGCTATGGCGGGAAAAATGTGACCTCCTGTTCCACCACCGCTAATTATTATTCTCTTCATACTTTATAAATTTCAAATTCGACCTTATCATCAAGGGTTACAGTAGAATCATTATCTTCATCACTACTATCGTCATTGTAATTATTGTCAACACCTTCATTATCACCACTTGAACCTTGTTCATTAACAACTTCTGCAGTTTCTACATTCAACTCCGCCTCTTTCTTTTTACCAATACCAAAACGATCGGCACTTAGTATCAGTCCGAAGTAAGCACATGTAATGAGTGTAGATGTACCTCCTCTACTTATGAGCGGCAGAGGCTGACCGGTTACCGGTATAAGATTTACCGCCACTGCCATATTTATAAACGCCTGAATTGACAACATAAGTGCTGAACCCATAACCAGATACTTGGGAAACAGTTTCTCTGTTTTTCTTGCTATCATACCCGAACGAATAAGAATAACAACATAGAGCATAAGAACAACTAATCCTCCCAGAAGCCCCATTTCTTCAATAATTATTGCATAGATAAAATCGGAATATGCCTGTGGTAGAAAATCGCGTTCGGTACTATTTCCGGGGAATACACCAAGTACACCACCGTTAGAAATTGCAATCTTAGCATGTGCAACCTGATAGTTTTCGTCAGTAATAGTAAAATACTCTTCTTCAGAAAGCTCCTTTGCTTCGCCAAAGTGAGATATACGATTCTGCCATGTTCCTAATCGATTTAGCGGACCTTCATTTGTCCATCCTTCCGGTATAATATTAAGAAACAATACAAAGAGCAGTATTATAGCAATACCACCACCTGCAACTTTAAGAAGTCGAATTATCTTTACATTACCAATAAACATTAGCAAGTAACAAACCCCAAATAAAAGTACTGCTGTTGAAAGGTTATCAAGTGCAATAATACCACACACTACAAGCATTAGCCCAATCATCCATTTGAATAGAATTGAATCGTTTTCTCCGTTCTGCTTACTTAATAAAAAAGCGATTGTGCCCATGAGAGAGATTTTGGCAATCTCAGAAGGTTGTATTGTGAAACCCATAAAGGATATCCATCTATCGGCATTATTTACACTCTCACCAATAAAAGGAGTCAATATCAATAAAACAATTGCCCCAAGGAGTACAAAAATTAAAGATGAAAAAAAGCGATAAGGAATATTATGTATTAGCAGGATAACACCAACACCTCCTATTAAAAACATTGCATGCCTAAGAAATGGTCCCCATTGATTTTGTTGTCTGTAGACAATTGTACTTGTAGCACTAAAGATCTCAACCAATGATATCACGCATAAAATTATAAATACTGCCCATATAACTTTATCACCTTTAAAGATTTTACGTAAAAAATCGTTGATAATTGAACCCGATTCATTTATATCTTCATCAGTCTTCTCAGGTTCATTTGTATATGTTTCTTTTTCAAGCATCTTAAAATGATTTACTTATTACAGTTTTCTAACCATTTCTTTAAATTGATCACCTCTATCCTCATAATTATCAAAGAGGTCGAAACTGGCACAACAAGGCGAGAGTAAAACTACATCACCTTTTTCTGCAAGCTCGTAAGCACTTTTAACTGCATCTTCCATCGATTCTACATCTCGAATAACATCTACTTTTCCATCGAAAAATGAGTGCAGTCGGCTATTATCTTTACCAAGAAATATGAGAGCTTTTACTTTATTAGTAACAAGTTCTTCAATTTCGCTGTAATTATTTCCTTTATCCACTCCCCCTAAAATAAGCACAGTTTTACTTCTCATAGATTGCAGTGCATACCAGCACGAATTCACATTTGTGGCTTTTGAGTCGTTGATATACTGAACTCCTCTTACGGTAGCCACTTTCTCGAGTCGGTGAGGGACTCCTTGAAAATCGGAAAGAGACTCTCGTAACTGTTCATCAGTTATATCCATCAACTTAGCAACAATTCCTGAAGCCAATGAGTTGTAAACGTTGTGCATACCTTCTAATGCAAGTAACTCAAGTTCCATATTAAAAGTCTCTCCTTTAGAGTTAATAAATAATCTTCCGTTCTCTATATATCCTGCAGAACCTCCTCTGTTGATTGCTCCGAACGGATATTGAGAGACAACCGGCTTCAACTTTTCAATTTCTCTTGTAACAATTGGGTCATCCTCCCAATATATAAATGCATCATTAATTTTCTGATTACGGATAATACTCATTTTTGCATCTATATAGTCCTGCATATTATAATTATATCTATCGAGATGATCGGGTGTTATATTCAATAACACCGCAACATCTGCTTTAAAATCATATAAGCCTTCAAGCTGAAAACTGCTTAACTCAAGCACATAGTAATCGTGATTACCCTCAGCTACCTGTAGCGCAAAACTTTTGCCTACATTTCCGGCTAGTGCAACATTGAGTCCGGCCGACTTAAGAATATGATATATTAAGCTTACAGTTGTTGTTTTGCCATTACTACCTGTTACACAAATCAATTTTGCATTTGTATATCTTGCTGCATATTCAATTTCAGAAATAATAGGAATGCCTTTTTCAATTATCTTAATAATGATAGGAGAACTATCGGGAATTCCGGGACTTTTTACCACTTCATCGGCCTGTAGAATTTTTTCAACTGCATGTCCTCCTTCTTCAAAATCGATACCGTAACTCTTTAAAGTCTCTCGATGTAAATCTTTTAATTTGCCACTATCTGACAAAAACACCTTAAAACCTTTTTTTTGAGCAAGTATTGCGGCACCAACACCACTTTCGCCTCCTCCAAGAACTACAATCAATCTTTCATTCATAATCTCATTGCATAAAATAGGCACTCTATTTATTTAAACACCATGCATTGTAACTACCTCATTTTAAGTGTCGCTACTGCTAAAACGGCTAAAATAATTCCAATTAACCAAAATCTCGTTACAAGCTTAGGTTCTGTTATTGGAGTAATAGGTTTCTGAATAATAGCATCAATGCTACCATCTCCCGGTTTCTGAAAATGATGATGTAAAGGAGACATTTTAAAAACTCTTTTACCAACACCATACTTCTTTTTTGTATATTTAAAATAAGTTACCTGTGCTATTACAGAAAGTGCTTCTACAAAGAAAACACCACACAAAATTGGCAATAACAACTCTTTATGAATAAGTACTGCAAATACACCAATTATACCACCCAGTGTAAGACTACCGGTATCTCCCATAAAAACTTGTGCAGGATATGCATTATACCATAGAAATCCGATACAAGCCCCAACAAATGCCGATGCAAACACCATGAGCTCGTCACTGCCCGGTATATGCATTATATTTAAATAAGAAGCAAAATCGACACGACCCGATACATATGCAAGAATACCAAGAGCAACGCCAATAATTGCTGACGTACCGGAGGTGAGCCCATCTAAACCATCTGTAAGATTTGCGCTATTAGAAACTGCTGTAACTATGAGAATCACAACCAAAACAAATACGATCCATACAGCAGTATCAGCATAATCACCCATCCAGCTAACCAACCATCTGTAATCGAAGTTATTATTCTTCACAAAAGGGATTGTTGTACTTGTAGTTTTTACATCCTCACTCTGAAAAGTAACATCTTCAATAATATTTCCAACACGAATTTCACTGTTTTCGCGTACTACCATCTCCGGACTAAAATAGATTGTTAGTCCTACAATTAGACCCAGACCTATCTGTGCAACTATTTTAAATTTACCTTTTAGACCTTCTTTATCTTTTTTAAACACCTTAATGTAATCATCTGCAAAGCCAAGTGCTCCAAGCCACACAGTACTCACACACATAAGTATAATATATATATTTTCTAGTTTACCGAATAGTAGTGTGGATGCCAAAATTGACATAATAATAATCACTCCCCCCATAGTTGGAGTGCCACGTTTACTATACTGCCCCTCCAGATCCAGATCACGAATTGTTTCTCCAATTTGCTTCTTCTGTAGTTTTCTTATTATCTTCTTCCCAACAAAAACACCTATTAGGAGTGAGAATACTGCTGCCATAGCAGATCTGAACATCACATACTGAAACATTCCCGCTCCAGGAAAATCAAGTTTATCTAAATAATCAAAGAGATAATACAACATCTTATTTAATTCTTACAACTTCTTACTATTTACTACTCTCTATTTACTACCTTCTACCCTTCTACTTAATTCTTTCTACTTTCAACTCTCTATTTACCTGACATGCGATAGTATGTATTCCTCAAAATTACTTTTTGAAGAATATCTTTTCAACCTCCTCTTTATCGTCAAAGTGATGCTTCACACCTTTAATATCTTGATAATCTTCATGCCCTTTACCAGCTATTAATATCACATCTCCCGGTTGAGCAAGCGCACAAGCAGTTTTAATAGCTTCACGCCTATCTATAATAGTTAAAGCAGAAGATTTCTGATCATCGCTAAGTCCTTCAAGCATATCATTAATAATATCCATCGGCTCCTCAAAACGAGGATTATCTGAAGTAAATACTACTCTATCACTAAACTTAACAGCTTCAATTGCCATAAGAGGTCTTTTAGACCTATCTCTGTTACCTCCACAGCCCACAACTGTTATCAGTTTTCCTTTATCCTCAAGAACCTCACTCACAGCACTAAGCACATTAGTCAACGCATCAGGAGTGTGTGCATAATCTATTATTGCTGTATAATCCTGCGGCGATTTAATAGTCTGAAACCTACCTGCAACAGGCTTTAACATTGAAATAGCTCTAAGCACATCATCTTCATTAAGTCCTAATATAACTCCAGCACCATAAACAGCAAGCAGATTATAAACGTTGAAAAGACCAACAAAGAGCACTGTCAGTTCCTTACCATTTATTTCAATATCACTTCCATCAAAATGCTTTTCAAAAACTCTGGCTTTAAAATCTGCAATAGATCTTAGAGAGTAGCTGTACTTCTTCGACTTTGAGTTTTGTAACATCACAGCACCATTCCTATCATCCGAGTTGGTAAGAGCGAATGCATCAGCCGGAAGAGAGTCGAAGAACGACTTCTTCACGTCCCTGTATTCA
>DATGMV010000253.1:0-6017 GCA_035307185.1 Fermentimonas sp.
GGGTGCCGTTGTAGGTACTGTCTCAAAACTCGACACAGCTGCAGTAAATTATTTACTTGAGAGATATAAAGATGTTTTCCCAGCCGATGCTCGTTTTAAGTGGGGTTTTAAAGCCGTAGACCAGCGAGAAACTTTTTTTGAGTTATATTCACTTAAAGGTGATGGAAGTAGCCGTGGACCTGCATTGACAGGTGATGCTGTTGTTAGTGCTGATGCTGATCAGGGCCAGCAAGGATCTGCATGGGAAGTTAGTATGTCTATGAACTCTGCAGGTGCAAGTCGTTGGGCAACTATTACAGGCGCCGAGATAGGTAATTCTATTGCTATTTTACTTGATGGATACGTTTATTCAGCTCCTAGAGTAAATGACCGTATTGAAGGTGGTCGTTCTTCTATTACCGGTAATTTTTCGGCACAAGAAGCCCAAGACCTTGAGAACGTGCTTAAATCAGGCAAAATGCAAGCAGGTGTACGCATTGTGCAGGAAGATGTGGTAGGTCCATCACTCGGACAAGAAGCTATTAAGGATGGGTTTATTTCATTTATTATTGCTCTTGTGGTGCTGTTTATTTTCACTTGTATACTTTATGGTTTTATACCAGGTATGGTGATTAATGGTGCACTCTTACTCAATCTGTTTTTCACTTTAGGAATATTGGCTGCATTTCAGGCTGTATTAACATTGCCTGGTATTGCGGGTATGATTCTTTCTCTTGCTATGGCTGTTGATGCTAACGTACTTATAAATGAGCGTATAAAGGAAGAGCTTGCTGCTGGCAAGTCTTTGCGCCGTGCAATTGAGGATGGTTATAAGAATGCATTTTCTGCTATTTTTGATGCCAACCTTACAAGTATTATTGTAGGTGTTATACTTGCATTTTTTGGAATCGGAGCAATTAGAGGATTTGCTGTTACTTTAATTATTGGTATTGCAGCTTCGTTCTTAACTGCCGTTTTCTTAACACGTATACTTTACGAAACTGTTTTATCAAAAGGTAAATGGCAAAATCTTACTTTCACATCAAAATTATCTAAAGGACTCGATAGAGATTTTAGCTTTAATTTTATTCAGAAAAGTAAGAAGGTAAATATGGGTATTGCGGTATTTGTGGTGATTAGCATTATTTCTCTATTTACTCTTGGATTAAGTTCAGGTATAGATTTTACCGGCGGACGAAATTATATTGTCAAGTTTGATCAACCTGTTCGTGTAAATGAAGTACAAGACGCATTGGTTCCTTACTTAGATGAGTCTGTTAGAGTGATTACAATTGGAAGTAGTGATCAGGTTAGAATTTCAACAAACTACAGTATTGAAGAAGACGGAGAGAATATAGAGAGAGAGCTTCGTGATTTACTTGGAGAAGGTCTTGCAGAGTATATTACTGCGGGTAATACTATTGATGATCATATTATGAGCTCACAAAAGGTTGGTCCAAGTATTGCTGAGGATACAATCAGAAGTTCAGCTATTGCTCTTATACTTGCTCTTATTTGTATGGGATTATATATTCTTGTACGATTCCGAAATGTTGCATTCTCAGTTGGTACTGTTGCCTCTCTTGCAATTGATACATTTGCAGTGGTTGGACTTTATTCACTTTTATGGAAAGTAATGCCATTCTCTATGGAATTAGACCAAACGTTTGTAGCTGCTATTCTAACAGTTGTTGGGTACTCAATTAACGATAAAGTAGTTGTGTTTGACCGTGTCCGAGAGTATAAACAACTTTATCCTAAGAGAGGTTTACTGGCATTGTTTAACGATTCTTTGAACGCTACACTTGCACGTACTATAAATACCGGTTTAAGTACTATTCTGGTAATTGTGTGCATCCTATTCTTTGGTGGTGATGCAGTCAGAAGCTTTATGTTTGCAATGTTAGTGGGTGTGGTTGCAGGAACTATTACCAGTTTGTTTGTAGGTGCACCTGTAGCTTACATGATATTAAACAGAAAAGAAAATAAAAAAGCAGAAGCTTAATTGAATTTTTTCTTACTAAAGATACTCGGGCAGCATTTTATGTTGCCCGTTTTTTTGTGATTTACCAAAAACATTATTATATTAACTACGTTTCTATAAAAAGTAGAATACAAAAATGAATACAATTTTTTTAGTATCTTTGTAGAAGGCGATTAAATATCTATTGCTTAATTAATTTTATTTTTATATGTCGGAATTAGTAGGGCAAATATCACAAATTATAGGTCCTGTTGTGGATGTGCGTTTTGAATTTGATAAATCGGAGGAAGTAAAACTACCTTCTATACATGATGCACTTAGAATAAAAAAACTCGACGGACAGGAAGTGTTTCTGGAAGTACAACAGCATATAGGAGAAAATATAGTTCGCACTGTAGCTATGGAGAGCACCGACGGACTTAGTAGAGGGTTGGATGTTAAAGCACTGGGAAGACCCCTTAGTGTGCCGACAGGTGATCAGATAAAAGGTAGATTACTAAATGTTGTGGGCAGACCAATTGATGGACTTTCCAAACTATCAAGAGAAAAACAGTATCCAATTCATCGTGAAGCTCCTAAATTTGAAGATCTTACCACTTATGAAGAGATTTTGCATACAGGGATAAAGGTTATCGATTTATTACAACCATATCTAAAAGGAGGAAAGATCGGTTTATTTGGTGGTGCAGGAGTTGGAAAAACTGTTATCATTATGGAGCTTATTAATAATATTGCTAAAGGACATAAAGGTTACTCAGTTTTTGCCGGAGTAGGAGAACGTACTCGTGAAGGTAACGACTTGCTTAGAGAGATGATTGAATCAGGCGTTATTAAATATGGCAAGGAGTTTAAAAAGGGAATGGATGAAGGTAAATGGGATTTGAGTAAAATAGATTATGAGAAACTCAAAGAATCTCAAACTACGCTTGTTTTTGGGCAGATGAATGAACCGCCGGGTGCACGTGCATCAGTTGCACTTACAGGACTTGCTGTTGCAGAGTCATTTAGAGATTCCGGAGGTGAAGGTAGTGATACCCTTTTGTTTATCGATAATATATTCCGTTTCGTACAGGCCGGATCTGAGGTTTCTGCACTTCTTGGAAGAATGCCTTCTGCTGTTGGTTATCAGCCTACTCTTGCATCAGAAATGGGCACGTTGCAGGAAAGAATTGCTTCAACTAAATATGGCTCAATAACATCGGTTCAGGCTGTTTATGTGCCTGCTGACGACCTTACTGACCCAGCACCGGCAACTACTTTTAGTTATTTGGATGCTTCTACTGTGTTAAGTAGGAAAATTGCATCGCTGGGTATTTATCCTGCAGTTGATCCGCTTGAGTCCTCTTCACGTATTTTAGAACCATCTATTGTTGGTGAGGATCACTATAACACAGCTATGAGGGTTAAACAGATTTTACAGAGATATAAAGAATTACAGGATATAATATCCATTTTGGGTATGGAAGAGCTTTCAGATGAAGACAGAACTACTGTTAATAGAGCCCGCAAGGTTCAACGTTTCTTGTCGCAGCCATTCTTTATGGCTGAACAATATACAGGGCAATCAGGTGTTATGGTAGCTATTGAAGATACAGTAAAAGGCTTTAAGATGATTCTCGACGGAGAGATGGATATATATCCTGAAGCTGCTTTCATGAATGTAGGTAAAATAGAGGACGCTATTGAGAAAGGTAAAATCTTACTTGAACAAAGCACACAATAATCAACTTATAGATAATTACAAGTATTTTATACATCACAAATATATTTTTTAAATAATATGAAACTGGAGATTATAAGTCCCGAAAAGACATACTTTAAAGGAGAAGTTGAATGGGTAACATTACCCGGAACTTTGGGACCGTTCCAGATATTGAAAAATCATGCCCCTTTAATTTCATCGCTTAAGAAAGGTCAAATTATACTTTCAACAGATGGACATGTTAAAGATTTGGATATTAATGATGGTTTTGTTGAGGTAAGTAATAATGTTATAACTGTTTGCATAGATTCAGTAAATAAGGTATGAGTAAACTGATTAAATATTTGTACTTTTTTCATACAGTGGTGATGGTTATCATAGGCATTGGTATATGGTTCATAATTAATCAGTTTTTCCCGGATATGATGGTTAATGGATTTGGAGTAATTCCAGTTTTCTTTTATTTTATGGGAATTATCTTTATATGGCGTTTTAAAAAAGCCCCTTTTCATGATTCAGGTTATATTGTGAATCTCTATATGCTATTAAGGATGATAAAAGTTTTCACATCATTCGCTATAATATTAATATATTGGTTAGTTCACAAGTCATATATTAGGAACTTTGCAATTATCTTCATTATTTTTTATCTGATAAGTATTTTGTGGGAGACATATATTTATTTGAGAATGGAGAAGTATATGAAGTATAAAGCTGATCAAAATAAACACCACGAAGAGAGGGAGCACATAGTATAATGAGATATAGGATGAATAAAATATGGTTGTTATTTATTTTACTGATAATAACAACTTTAAATATTAAAGCTGTTAATATATTAGTTGATAATACAGATCAGCAAGAAGTTATTGTTGCCGTTGAAGAGGAGCTAAATGTAAAAAAGCTTATTTTAGGACATCTGGCAGATTCGTATGAATGGAACATTTGGAGTCAAGGAAGTAATCATATTTCTCTTTCTCTACCTATAATTATTTATAGTAAAAATTCAGGCTGGCATTTGTTTTTATCTTCAAAGTTTAACCATGGAAATAGTAGCTATAATGGTTTTTATATTGCTACTGATGGTAAATATAATGGGAAGATAGTAGAAGTAGATGAATTAGGTAATGAGGTTAGACCATTTGATCTGTCTTTGACAAAAAATGCAGCTTCTTTAATAATTAATTCATTAATTCTCATTCTATTAATTTTAGGCATTGCCAAAGTAATGAAACGAGACCCGCTGAAATCACATAAAGGTTTTACAGGATTGATGGAGATGTTTATATTAACTATTGAAGATGAGGTTATAAAAGCAACTGTAGGAAAAGATTATAAGCGTTACTCTCCTTACCTTCTGACAGTTTTTTTCTTTATTTTTATTAATAATTTAATGGGGTTAGTGCCTTTTTTTCCAGGTGGTGCAAATGTTACAGGAAATATAGCCGTTACATTAGTGCTGGCAATAAGTACATTTCTGGTTATTAACCTTACTGGCTCAAAAGCATATTATAAAGAGATATTTTGGCCAGATGTGCCTACCTGGCTTAAAGTACCATTTCCGCTTATGCCTATCATAGAAGTTGTAGGTATGTTTACTAAGCCTTTTGCTTTAATGATTCGTCTTTTTGCTAATATAATGGCTGGTCATGCAATAGTATTGGGGTTAACATGTTTGGTATTTGTTACTGTGAGTTTAGGACCGACTATAAACAGCTCTATGACAGTTTTGTCTGCTATTTTCACGGTGTTTATAAACTTTGTGGAGCTCTTGGTTGCTTTTATACAAGCATATGTTTTTACATTGCTGTCTGCAGTATTTATTGGACTTGCAAGAGCCGATCACTCTAAAGGTAATAAAGAGAAAATTGAACCGGTTGAGAATAAAGTCTGACAACAAAAGGTTAAATATATTAAAAGATTAGTGGTTTTGTAACTATTTAATAGTTTGAAATTATTATAAAGATTTGAAATAATTGAAACAGAAAGATAAATATTAAACAGAAAATTTAACATCAAAAAATTATGGAATTATTATCAGTTTTATTGCAGGCAACAGAAGGTATTGGAACACTTGGTGCCGCATTCGGTGTTGCAGTAGCAGTTATTGGAGCTGCATTAGGAATAGGTCAAATAGGTAAAGCAGCTGTAGAGGGTATTGCTCGCCAACCAGAAGCCGGTTCAGATATTCGTACCACGATGATTATATCTGCAGCACTTATTGAAGGTGTTGCACTGTTTGCAATTGTTGTATGTGGATTTATTCTTTAAAAAAAATATAATATGTCGTTATTGACACCAGAACCAGGGTTACTCTTCTGGATGACGATATCTTTTGGGATTGTACTTATC
>DATGMV010000254.1:0-3067 GCA_035307185.1 Fermentimonas sp.
TATATTTTATCTATTTCTCAGCCTGATAATATAGTAGCAAAATGTCGAAAAAAGTTTCTTAAATACCTAATACGTGAGAGAAAAGAAGGTAGTTACGTGGTATTAAGTTAAACTTTTGTATATAATGGGGATTTATTAACCACAGCCAACTTGAAGAACACTGCACCTTTCACTTATATTGAGGTCCTCCTTACGTAATCTAGATAAAACTCTCTGGATGTATTGTCAAGTTCGTTTTGCATCTATTATTTATTACCATCAATTATAAACTACTCAATTTAATAATGGCGAAAAATATTTGTAGTAACGGGTGCATATCACATTACTACATATTTCAAACTTAACTAAAATAAAAGAGAAAAACTACAAAGAGTTCTAAAGTACATCATTGCACCAACTCAATACCAGGTCGCTTTATAAAAGAAGTTGATAAGGGTTTGATACTTCTTTGATAAAAGTTTGATATTAATTTAGTTTGGCAATAGGCTTGATGAGTACTTAAGAATTTATTTTGTTAACTGATAGATAGCCTCACCCGTTCATAACTTCTAACAATATCGCAATAAACCTTGCAATTATTTTGAGTATATTTGCCAAAGAGACCATACAGGAAATATATTCAAATAAGCATGCAACCATTTGTACATCTACACGTCCACTCGCAATATTCACTGCTCGACGGACAGGCAAGCATTCAACGACTGATTGATAAAGCTGTCGGAGACGGAATGAAGGCTATCGCACTGACCGATCATGGTGCCATGTATGGCATCAAGGAGTTCCTAAATTATGCATCGAGGAAGAACGCTCCCATAAATACAGAGATAAAAAAGATCAAAGGTGAGATTGCAGAAATCGAAGAGAAGAACGAATCAAATAGTACAGAGTCTTCTATTGAACGGCTCAACAGTCTTCATAAAAAACTTCACGAAACTAAAGACAAACTTTTTAAACCTATTGTAGGCTGTGAATGCTATCTTGCTCGTCGAGATAGGTTTCAAATGAATGATAAGGTTGATGGAAGCGGATGGCATCTGGTTGTTCTTGCAAAAAATCTTACCGGTTATAAAAATCTTATTAAGATTGTTTCAAAAAGCTGGACTGAAGGCTTTTATTATCGTCCCCGTATAGACAAAGAACTGCTTGAAGAGTATCATGAAGGACTTATTGTTTCTTCTGCATGTTTGGGAGGAGAGATTTCTCGTAAGATAGATAGCGGACAAGTTAATGAAGCCGAGGAGGCGGTACAATGGTATAAAAAGGTGTTTGGCGATGATTATTACATAGAGATACAACGTCATAAAACCGACAGGCATGACGCCGACCAAAGCACTTACCCTATTCAGGAGAGGGTGAACAAAGAGCTTATTCGTATTGCAAATAAGTATGATGTAAAGGTTATCGCTACAAATGATGTTCACTTTGTAAATGAAGAGGATGCGGATGCTCACGATCGACTGATTTGTTTGAGTACCGGTAAGGATTTTGATGATCCCGACAGAATGAGATATTCTAAGCAGGAGTGGTTGAAAACTACAGCTGAGATGAATCAAGTTTTTGCTGATATTCCTGAAGCGCTTTCAAACACTCTTGAGGTTGCAGAAAAGGTAGAATTTTATACTATTGATAATCCACCTCTTATGCCCTTCTACCCTATAGACCCTGAGTTTGGCACAGAAGAGCAGTATCGACAAAAATATAGTGAGCAGGATCTGATTGAAGAGTTTGGTGAAGATACTTTCCATCGTCTTGGTGATTATGATAAGGTTATTAGAGTTAAGCTGGAAGCCGATTTTCTGGCACACCTCACGAAAATTGGTGCTAAGAAAAGATATGGAGAAGATCTCACTGATGAGATTTTAGACCGACTTCAGTTTGAACTGGACACTATTAAAAATATGGGGTTTCCCGGCTATTTCTTAATAGTTCAAGATTTCATTAATTCTGCTCGTGAGATGGATGTGGCAGTTGGCCCGGGACGAGGTTCGGCAGCCGGATCTGCAGTTGCTTATTGCCTCAGGATTACAGATATAGACCCCCTAAAGTACAACCTGCTTTTTGAGCGTTTTCTGAACCCTGACCGAATTTCTATGCCTGATATTGATATCGACTTTGATGATGAGGGTCGCGGTAAAGTGCTAAGATGGGTAACCGAAAAATATGGAAGCGAAAAAGTGGCTCATATCATAACTTATGGTACTATGGCTACAAAGATGTCTATTAAGGATGTGGCACGTGTTCACAAGTTACCTCTTTCAGAATCTAACAGACTCGCTAAGCTCGTTCCAGATAGGATCCCTAACAAAAAGCTCAACTTAGGTAACGCAATAGATTTTGTACCTGAACTTAAGGAGGCTGCAAATAGTAGCGATCCGCTGGTTAAAAACACTCTCAAGTATGCAAAGATGCTCGAGGGCAATGTGAGGAGCACCGGCGTGCACGCATGTGGTGTAATTATAGGACAAAGCAATATTTCTGATATTGTACCAATTAGCACAGCCGAAGACAAAGAGACCAAAGAGAAATTGCTGGTAACACAGTTTGAAGGATCTGTTATTGAAGAGACAGGTTTGATAAAAATGGACTTTCTGGGTCTTAAAACACTCTCTATTATCAAAGATGCAATTCTTAACATCAAAATAAACCGTGGCATCAAGATAGATATCGACGAGATCGATATGGAAGATGAGAAGACATATCAGCTCTATTGCAACGGACAAACTACCGGTACTTTTCAGTTTGAGTCTGCCGGTATGCAGAAATATCTAAAGGAACTTCAACCAAGTAAGTTTGAAGACCTTATAGCTATGAATGCACTATACCGTCCGGGTCCGATGGAATATATACCGGAATTTATTAGACGAAAGCATGGCAGCCAGGTTGAGTATGATCTACCAGTAATGGAGAAGTACCTGAGTGAGACATACGGAATTACTGTTTATCAGGAGCAGGTGATGCTTCTTTCTCGTTTGCTTGCAGATTTCACCAGAGGTCAGTCTGATGAGCTCCGTAAGGCAATGGGTAAGAAGCAGATTGATAAGATGATGGCACTCAAAGAAAAATTCTT
>DATGMV010000255.1:0-2186 GCA_035307185.1 Fermentimonas sp.
AGAGCAAGTTCACCAAGTGTCATTCCATGTACAACTGGTATTGGAAGCCAACCTACACCCGATTTGTGCTTCATATCAAGTAATGGTCCGTCTACATACATTCCATTGGGATTAGGACGATCCAAAACAATCATCTTCTTGCCATGTTCGGCACAAGCATCCATAAGTCGAGCCATACTTGCATAGTATGTATAGAACCTGAGTCCCACATCCTGCAAGTCAAAAAGAAGTATATCAAACTCCTTCATTTTGTCGGCAGAAGGCTTTCCGCTTCCACTTCCATATAACGACCAAATAGGGATACCGGTTCTATCATCAATAGAGCTTGCTACATGCTCTCCTGCATAAGCAGTGCCACGAAATCCATGCTCAGGAGAGAAGATCCCTACTACATTCATACCTTCTCTAACGAGCATATCCACAAGGTGTTCATCACCAACAATACCTGTTTGGTTTGACATAACTGCCACACGTTTACCTTTAATTAGGGGGAAGTATGCATCGGTGATTTCAGCCCCCATTTTGATGCTATTTTGAGTGCTGATTTGAGATTCTTCGTTTGCCTGTACTTTTCCTCCTGCATTATTACGATTAGCTCCCTGTACACAAGATAACAGTGAGGTTAGTATTATTAAAAGTGTGATTATTTTTTTCATTACTCTTCGGTTTGAGTGGATGAATATTTGTGCTGCTCATGAAGTATATCAAACTGCTCCTCTAAAAGCATTAGCTCTTTTTTTATCTCAGTTAGCTTTGCAAGTGCTTGCACTCGTTTTGTTTCTTCGTCTTTCTTCGTCTTTAGGGTTTGACGTGCTCCATCGAGAGTCATACCTTTTTCTTTCACTAAATGATAAACCACTTCTACTTGCTGGATATCTTCGCGAGTAAACTGTCGGGTGCCACCGGTAGTCTTTCTTGGGTTTATATTATCAAACTCCTTTTCCCAGAAACGCAGCAATGAAACGTTTACTGCAAAATGATCTGCCACCTCCTGTATAGTATAATAAAGTCGCTTATCGTTAAACTGAATAGGTTTTTTTCTTTTGCCCATATATAGAAGATTATTAGAAGTGAGTAATCAAAAATACTGTTTTATAGAAGAAAGGACAAATCTTTTTTAATGGAAACTGCGAATCTTTTCTAAGTTATTATTATATTTTTTACCTCAAACCAATTACGAGGTTTCACTATCCAGCTTTCTTTGCAATATAAATTACAGAACTCGATTGATTATTATCTGAAAGAGAACGCAGGTAACCCACTGTACCAACTGTCAACGCCCTTAGGTATTGTATAATTGCACTGCTACCTTTGTATTTCTCGCTAAGCATAGATATATAAAAAGCATCTAAAGGCATGGTTTTTTGTTTCATAATCTTGAACTTATGCTTGCTTAGCATTTTTTCTACAGTATCGGGTGTGAAGTGCCAAAGATGTCGAGGAACGTCGTATGCCGCCCAATAATCTTTATATTTTTTACCATCATGAGATATATGGTTTGGGAGTGCCAGAATCATAACACCATCGGGCTTTAAAATGCTCTTTATCTTGGCAACAACATCATTGAGATTTTGCATATGCTCAAGTACATGCCAGAGAGTGATTACATCAAGCGACTCATTTTCAATACCCCATAAACTCTTTTCATCTTTAACATCTAAGCCAAAATTGGAGATTGCGTATTCTCTTGCTTTGCTATCCTTTTCGATACCAGACACTTTGAAGCCTCTTTCTTTAGCTGCATTAAGGAAATAGCCCGTTCCGGAACCGATATCGAGTAGGCGAGCTCCTAAAGTATATTTCGAAACCATATTTACCTTCTTCCTTAGCATCTGCTTTCTGAAAAAGTGATACAAGCGATTTACAACTCCCTTTTTTGAGTCTGAATGAGAAATATAGTCGGGCGTATCGTAATATCTGCCAATTATATCGTCAGAAGGAAAATTGTTTGTGAATCGAAAACCACAATTGCTGCAATCATAGATGGGAAACTTTTCTTTTGTAGAGAAATGATCGACAGCATTAAATGCATTTACTATATCTGAACTGTTGCAAATGGGGCAGTTGTTAATGGTGATGTGGGGCATAACTTTAGTTGAATAAGTGTCAAAGGTATGAAAATATTTAGACATTTTTTTTACTATTAATACAATTCCATCACCCTTAGTTGGTAGTCTTGTGAATGG
>DATGMV010000256.1:0-2217 GCA_035307185.1 Fermentimonas sp.
CTATCAGTTAAAGCATCTCTGTGACCTAAAACCATCTCTCTATAACCTACTTTTCTGCCATTGTTATCATCACGCCATTTCTGTGCATATGGAAGCATCTGATCGAGATGCATACCAAACAGCTCATTTGCAAGACCGGCGCGGTTATTCGCCTCAATCAAAGCCTCTAATTGGGTGGGTACATCCGGATAATCGGGCAGAATAGAAGGAGTATCCCATGCAAAATTATTAGTATAGTTTACAGAAATTCTATCTGTTTGCTGTGCCGATTTGGTTGTTATCAGTATCACTCCAAAAGCTGCACGTGTTCCATAAATTGAGGTTGATGCCGCATCTTTTAATACCGAGATATTCTCAATATCCTGTGTGTTTAATAGCGAAATATCTTCCATTGCAACCCCATCAACAATTATCAACGGTTTGCTGGTAGCATTGTTACTTAATGTTCCAAGACCACGTATTGATACAGAGGGTTGAGCACCCAGCTCTCCACTATTACTTATAATCGATAGACCCGGCACTGTTCCCTGCAGAGCTTTTGATACGTCTGAATATGATCTTGCTTCGAGCGTTTTGCTCACATCAACTGTTGAAACAGCACCGGTTAAATTGGCTTTTCGCTGAGTTCCGTATCCTACTACTACAAGCTCGTCAAGCTGCTCAGTATCAGATTGAAGTATTACAGTCATATTTGAACTCGCAGCAAGCTCCCGAGATATCATTCCAACATAAGAAATTACAATAATTGCACCCTCAGATGCGCTCAAAGAGAAATTACCATTTACATCCGTAACGGTACCATGATCAGTACCTTTAACCATAATTGAAGCTCCAATTACTGGTTCGCCGGCTTCATCCATAACAATACCAGACACCTGATATTGTGCAAATAATGTTCCTGATGCAATAAGCATTAAGAATGCAAAAATTTTGATTTTTTTTCTCATAAACTATAAAAGTTAAAAGATATATACTACCTAATATGCTCGTATTCATTTTAGCAGAATTAGCAATATTTAGGATTAATATACAAACGTAACCATTTATATCTTATTTATAAGTTTATTTTTGTTTTATTTTATATTTTATATCGATTATATTTTTATATAGGCAGTAAACAAACTCCTTATTTAGCTATTGTTAACATAATGGGAAACCTACTACTGATGATTTATCGTAGCTGGATAGATATTAGTTAATACCAAAGTAGTTAACTGTATAAATCCAATATTTAAACCTTTCTTAAAGATTAGTCTTTTATCTTCAATATATTAATGGCACAAGTACACCTTCTATTTTATTTTTCAAAACTTCTTTAGTCGATTTAAACAACTCACTCAAATCTGTCTTCTCTTTAAGTGGAGAAAAAAGCAACTCACGGTTAATTATAGGCAACTGAAATGCTTTTATTGAAATCTCCTTATTGTCGGCTAAAGCATCTTTTATGGTTAACGATGTTTCACCTTCCTGATTTTGGGTTAATGTGTTAGGATAAAATAGTATTATCTCTTCTACTTTAAAGCGAACTGCGTAGGCAAGCATCTGATATAAGTCGTTTTGAGATATTCCTTTTTTAGGGTCACTCTCATCAGAATAGACAATCTTATATTTAGTATCTGCAATTAATGACCTATGCTCCGTTTTGATCCAAAGGTCTGGTTGCAATCTAAAAACTTTACTCTCATTTTCTTCAACAAGATAGGTATCGCTTCTTTGAGCTTTGGCAGTAACTTTTTCTACCTCTTTGCTTATAAACCCAAAGATGAAGTCTTCATACACATACTCCATTGGCAATAAAAAAGCGAACAGCTTCAAATCGTTTTTATAATCAAATGATATACAGTTACTCAAAAACAGTTGGCAGTAATCTCGTACTGTTTCAAATGCACCAAACATGGGATTGAAAGTGATTTTAGCACACTGTTCGGCTGTTGCTCTCAGATCCGTTACTTCATCAAGAATAAACAGAATTTCTCTTAAATTCTTCTTATTATCCAAACTCGATGTATTATTAAACAACAGCGTTGTTACATACTTTATGATTCGGTTAAACTCATTATCAAACACAAAAGCATCAAACGTGCAATTTAGCTTATGCCACCTACCCGTACTTAAATTATTCTCTATATACTCATTAACATTCAATCGACCTTTTATGAATGAAAGCTCTCTGTTTACATCTTCATACTGCTGGTATATTGAACTACTAAGCAGCTC
>DATGMV010000257.1:0-2285 GCA_035307185.1 Fermentimonas sp.
GTTTCAGGTTCTAAATCAACAGAATCTAATGCAACCGAATCAGCAGGAACGCTAAATGTAGTATCATCTACTGCAGTTAGTAGTTCTTGTTCTAGTAATGTGGAATCGGAAACAATATTAAGAGAATCCTGATTGAGAGAACCCTGAGCAGGTTTTTGAGGAGTGTTATTTAAGTCGTTGTTTGAGGCACTATCTTTAGTACTATCTGATTCAATGGTATCGGGCACAACTTCCGCTATGTCAATCTCTTTTATCTGGCTCAGCTGATTTGTTGCAACCGTCGTCTTTTGAACAGAAGAGCATTGATAAAAAATTGCCAGAACTAAAAGTAGAAATATGGAACGTAAAAGCTGCCTCATCTGGTAATACAGGTTGCGTATGGTTTCTCACGCAAAACTACTCATTAATCAATTAATAAGCAGCAAAAATAGTAAAAAGAAACTTAAGAGAGGCTCATTAAGGTTTTTTTAAACTGATTGAAGTCGTTAGATAATGCATAAGACTGCTTTTTAAGCTCCATAAACTTAGCAAGTCCCTCCGGAATCTTCACCTTTGACTCTATACAGCCTTCAACAGTATCAATAAATTTAGCAGGATGAGCTGTAGCAAGCAAAACACCTGTTTCACCTTCTTTCTTGCCCTCTTTTAATGCCATGTAAGCACAAGCTCCATGCGGATCGATAAGATAGCCTGTATTATTAAACAGAGTTTTTATTACCTCCCTTATCTGCTCATCACTATATGAATATCCGGTAATATCATTTTTAATAGCATTGTGCGAACTTTCATAAAGATCATAGATGCGTTCAAAATTGCTCGGAGCACCCACATCCATTGCATTGGCTATAGTTTGTACGGAAGATTTTGGTGTATAGACTCCCGATTGCAGGAACTTACTAAAAACATCATTTCTATTATTAGCAGCAATAAACCGATTTATGGGTAAACCCATCTCTTTGGCAAACAACCCTGCAGTTAAATTTCCAAGATTACCGCTTGGCACTGAAAACACAACGTCGTTAGTAGAACCGTTCTTTGCAAGCTGCGCATAAGCATAAAAATAATAAAACGATTGAGGCAGGAATCTGGCAACGTTTATCGAATTAGCCGAAGTTAGATTTAGCTGCTCTTTAAGCTCTTTATCCATAAAAGCAGACTTAACAAGTGCCTGACAATCGTCAAAAGTTCCATCAACCTCTAAAGCCACAATATTCTGTCCAAGTGTCGTGAATTGTGCCTCCTGAATTTCGCTCACCTTACCCGAAGGATAAAGTACATACACCTGAATCCCTTCAACACCCAAAAAGCCGTTAGCAACAGCACTGCCTGTATCTCCGGAAGTAGCTACCAATACCTTTACATCATCCTGCTTGTGTTCCTTAACAAAATAAGATAACATGCGAGCCATAAACCTTGCACCCACATCTTTAAAAGCAAAAGTGGGACCATGAAATAACTCTAGCACATAAATATCCTTTTCAATCTCAACAAGTGGAATGTCAAAGTTGAGGGTATCAGCAACAATTGCATTCAGTTGATCTTTAGGTATATCCTCCCCAAAAAATGCATTTGCAACAACGCTTGCAATTTCAACTAAACTTTTCTCGCTTATCTCATCAAAGAAGCTTTTTGGTAAAAGTGGAATATGTAACGGCATATATAACCCCCTGTCGGGTGCTAATCCATTCACAACAGCCTCTTGAAGTGAGGCATTCGGAGCTGTCTTATTTGTGCTATAATACATCATCTTACTCGTTAAATAAAGATTTCATAAACTGGTTACTGTGGAGTAAGCCATAACTGCCATTGCGTGCAGCAAACTCATCATATGTTTGAACACTATCAGGCTCAATATCTCTGTGCCAGATTATAAACGGTATGGGATCTCGTGTGTGAGTCCTAATTGCACATGGGGTAGGGTGATCGGGAAGAATTGCAATAGTAACCGGTTCATTCCAGTTCTTGACCTCCTCGTATATTGTCTTCAAAACTCTATTGTCTAAATACTCAATAGTCTTTACTTTCAGATCCACATCACCTTCATGACCTGCTTCATCACTGGCTTCTATGTGAAGATAAACAAAGTCGTTATCTTTTAAAGCATTCAGAGCTGCTTCCGCCTTACCCTCATAATTAGTATCGTATAAACCAGTTGCCCCTTCAACCATAATAACCTCAAGTCCGGCATAAACTCCAATACCTCTTATCAGATCCACTGCCGAAATAACCGCACCACTTTTAATCGGAAACATTTCGGAAAGATGCTTCATCTTTGGTCTGAAACC
>DATGMV010000258.1:0-7632 GCA_035307185.1 Fermentimonas sp.
ACATCACATCGTCTTGTGCGTTTGGATCCGACATGTCAACACCCACAACGTTTATTCCTTCGATAAAACGAACGTTAGCTTTACCTAAAACGTTGTCGTCGCCGCCGTAACGGAAATCCCATCCAAACTGTTTTGCATAGACTTCAACATACAATACCTCTTCTTCTTCGTCGTAGTGCATAATGTTGTTCCACACATACAATCCGTAAAGTATCAGACCTGATAAAACAATTACCGGAATAATTGTCCAGATAAATTCTAATTTATCGTTATCAGCATAGAAAACTGCTTTTCGGTCTTTATTACCACGATAGATAAATGCAAAGTAGTGTAATATAAACTGCGTTATGGTTTGAACAAAGAAAATTACAGCCAATGTGATCCACATCAGGTTGTCCACATCTTTTCCATGTTCAGAAGCAGCGTTGTCTAATAGAGGCATATATCCCCATTTTATACAGCAGTAAATCGTAAGAATATAGATAAACGCTAAAAAACCAAACATTAAGTATCCGTTGACACTGTTGTCTTTATCTGTAGCTACTTCAGACATATATTCTTCGCCAAGCTGATGTTTGCTTTGCGTTAAGTCAAATATTTTAGTTAACTGCCATACTGCAATTCCTAATAACGCTACAATAACTATTATTAATAAACTCGTCATTTGTTTATTACTTTAAATATTAATAATGAAAATGTTTACTTTCCTCAATCAATGGATTATTCTTCGCTAATAAAGGTGCTTTTGTCATTGCAGAGAAACTTACATAGATAAACAATCCTCCGAAGAATAATACGGAACCTATCTCAGCCGCTCCGATAAACCAAGAAGCTCCAACGGTACCGGGCATAATCATTACGTAGAAATCAATATAATGTCCTGCAATGATTACAATACTTGCCATAACAATAATCCATGATAAACGTTTGAAATCGCTGTTCATTAAGATCAATACTGGTAACAGAAAGTTTAATGCAAGCATTCCAAAGAATAAAATATTGTATTCTTCAATACGGAAGACGAAATAAGTAACTTCTTCCGGAATGTTTGAATACCACTGTAATATAAACTGAGAAAACCAAAGGTAAGACCAGAAAATAGACAACCCAAACATATATTTAGCTAAATCGTGGATGTGTGAATCGTTTACAAACTCTAAGTATCCGTTGTTTTTCAGGTAAAGTGTAGCTAATGCTATGATGGTAACACTTGTTACAAAGAAAGAAGCAAATACATACCATCCAAACAATGTAGAGTACCAGTGTGTATCGATAGACATAATCCAGTCCCAAGACATGATAGATTCGGTAATGATAAAGAATACTAAATATCCAGCGGCTAATTTAAAGTTCCTTTTATAGAACGTCAAGTCTCCTGTTTCGTCTAAAGCGATAGAGTTTTTACGGGATAAATATCTAAAAATATTCCACCCTGCCAAAAAGACAACTGCTCTGATTAAAAAGAAAGGAATATTCAAATATGCTGTTTTTCCTTGAATAATTGGGTCGCCGGCTACTACGCTTTCATCCATCCATATAAATAAATGATTGAGGTGTGCCGAGCTTGCAACCAATAATAAGAAAAACAAAACAGAACCTGGTAGTATATAAGCCGACAGTCCTTCCATTACGCGGAATAATACCGGAGACCATCCTGCGGCGGCGGCATACTGAATCTGAGAAAAGGTAAAAACACCTAAGGAAATCAGCATAAAGAAAATACATCCTACATAAACCGCGGCCCATGGTTTGTTTTGCATTTGATGCAATACGTGTTCTAAATGTTTTTGGTGGGTGTCGTCATGAACTTCTGCTTCATGTGAACCTGTAGCGGCATGCGCATCGTGAGCACCATGACCGTGGTGCTGTTCCGTTAAAATTACTTCAACCTCTTCCGTGGTTTTAGGTGTGGATAAAAATCCATAAGCGATACCCAACAATCCTAAGATCATTAGCACGAAAGAAAAGGTTTTTAATTTGCTAGAAAATGTGTACATATCTAAACTTTTCAAATAAGTTTTACAATTATAATTCCGAATCCAATTTTAATACATAAGCAGTAACCAGCCATCTTTCGTGTTGAGACATTTGGTTTTTATGTGATCCCATTGAATTCAATCCATGAGTAACTACATGGTAGATGCCGCCTTCTGTCAGTTCGCGATCTGCATAACTTGGTACTCCCAGGAATTTTTCTCTTTTAACTAAATTACCTTTCCCATCTCCCGTATCGCCGTGACAGATGGCACAGTAAATGGTGTATAAAGCTCTCGCCTCGTTTAAATCACTTTCCGAAACGGTTTCCAATGGCGATTTTAATTCTACTTTTGCCAATGCCAATCCTTCCGGAGTGTTGTCGTATCCTTCGGGCTCAAATCCGCGGGGAATGGTTCCTTCGGCGGGTTTTTGAGCTGTTATTCCATTGTTAAATGCGTCGGATTCAGCATAGGTTTCGTAAGCTACAGACTCGTACATATCAGGAAATAACTGATAGTTTGGTTTTTCCTTATTGAAACAAGAGGTAGCCATGGTTGAAACTCCAACTAACGCAACTATTTTATATAAAGTCTTCATTCTACTACTATTGTTTATCGATTACTTTGATTTCTACTGCTCCAGTATTTTGGAAGAATGTTACAGCATCGTCTTCGTTTCCGTGCAAAGCCACTTCCATCAAGAAATGATCGTCTGTGGTTCTTACATCTGGATTTTCAGCTTCTTTAAACGGCCATAATCTACTTCTCAAAAAGAAAGTAATAACCATTAAATGCGCCGCAAAGAAAACTGTTAATTCAAACATAATAGGTACAAATGAGGGCATATTCTGAATATAACTGAAACTTGGTTTACCTCCAATATCTTGTGGCCAGTCCTGAATCATGATGTAGTTCATCATAAATATTGAGAAAGCCAAACCACATATTCCGTAAATAAATGAACAGATTGCCAGGCGTGTGGGTTGTAATCCCATTGCTTTATCTAAACCGTGTACAGGAAAAGGTGTATAAACCTCTTCGATATGATGATGTGCTGCTCTGGTTGCTTTTACCGCATCCATTAATACGTCGTCATCATTGTATAATACGTGCAAAACTTTTGTGCTCATAATTTATTAATGATTATGTGAATCGTTTTCGTTTTCTCTGTTTCTTTTATAATTGTTACCCGAAGATTTTAAAATGGTTTTAACCTCTGCCTGAGCAATTACCGGGAAGGTTCTGGCATATAGCAAAAATAAAACAAAGAAAAATCCTATGGTTCCAATAAAAATACCTGCGTCAACAAATGTTGGTTGAAACATTGTCCATGATGATGGTAAGTAATCGCGGTGAAGTGATGTTGCGATAATTACGAAACGTTCAAACCACATCCCAATATTTACAACGATGGAAATGATGAAAGATCCCATTATGGACGTACGGATTTTCTTGAACCACATTACCTGAGGGGAGAATACATTACAAGTCATCATCATCCAATATGCCCACCAGTAAGGTCCTGTTGCACGGTTTAAGAAAGCATATTGTTCGTATTCTACTCCAGAATACCATGCAATAACCAACTCTGTAATATAGGCAACTCCTACGATAGAACCAGTAATCATGATAATAATATTCATCAATTCAATGTGCTGAATCGTGATATAATCTTCAAGACTTACTACTTTACGCATGATGATCAACAAGGTGTTTACCATGGCAAAACCAGAAAAGACAGCTCCTGCAACAAAATAAGGAAGGAAGATTGTGGTGTGCCATCCCGGAATAACCGACGTAGCAAAGTCAAACGATACAATGGTGTGTACCGAAAGTACTAATGGCGTAGCCAAACCTGCTAATACTAAACAAACTTCCTCAAAACGTTGCCAATCTTTTGCACGTCCCGACCATCCAAAAGATAATATAGAATAAATTCTTTTTGAAAACGGTGTTACTGCTCTATCACGCAACATAGCGAAATCTGGTAATAAACCTGTCCACCAGAAAACCAATGATACAGATAAATAGGTTGAAATTGCAAATACGTCCCATAAAAGAGGTGAGTTAAAGTTCACCCATAAAGAACCGAATTGGTTGGGCATTGGCAATACCCAAAATGCCAACCAAGGACGTCCCATGTGAATGATGGGAAACAAACCCGCCTGAACAACTGAGAAAATGGTCATTGCCTCAGCAGAACGGTTAATCGCCATTCTCCATTTCTGACGGAATAATAATAATACAGCTGAAATAAGGGTACCAGCATGACCGATACCTACCCACCAAACGAAATTGGTAATATCCCATGCCCAACCTATTGTTTTGTTTAATCCCCAAGTACCAATACCAGTTGTGACAGTATAAACTATACAACCAACTCCCCAAAGGAAAGCGATTAAAGCAATTGTGAAAACTGTCCACCATTGCTTATTAGCACGTGTTTCAACAGGTCTAGCAACATCTACTGTTACATCGTGATAAGTTTTATCACCAAGAACTAAAGGTTTTCTAATGGGTGCTTCGTAATGTGACGACATAATCCTTTATATAATGTTTCTAATTAATACTATACTTATATATTTCTAACTTTAACGTGGTAGAATACGTTTGGTCTTGTACCGATATGCTCTAATAAATGGTATCTTCTGTCGTCTTCTAACAATTTTGCTGCTTCAGACTCTTTATCATTTATATCACCAAATACCATAGATCCAGAAGAACATGCTGCAGAACAAGCAACTTCAAATTCATTTGTATTTACTTGTCTTCCTTCTTTCTTAGCTTTTAAAATAGTAGCCTGAGTCATTTGGATACATAAAGAACATTTTTCCATAACCCCGCGCGAACGTACATTTACATCTGGATTTAAGACCATACGTCCTAAATCATCGTTCAAGTTGTAATCAAAAGCAGGATTCTGAGCATACTGGAACCAGTTAAAACGACGTACTTTATAAGGACAGTTGTTTGCACAATAACGTGTACCTACGCAACGGTTGTATGCCATGTGGTTTTGCCCTTGACGACCGTGTGAGGTAGCTGCTACCGGACACACCGTTTCACAAGGTGCGTGGTTACAGTGCTGACACATTACCGGTTGGAATACCACCTGAGGGTTGTCTGCCGGATGCTCTAATTGTCCGAAGCCTCCTAATGAACCGTTATCTCCAAATAATCCTGAAAAACCTACTTTTTTATCAACATCTTCTGCGAAAGTATCTTCGGAAGAATAATATCTGTCGATACGCAACCAGTGCATATCACGCGATCTTCTTACTTCATCTTTTCCTACAACTGGAACGTTGTTTTCAGCATGACATGCGATCACACACGCACCACAACCAGTACAAGAGTTAAGGTCAATAGATAAATTGAAATGATGCCCTATCGAACGGTCAAAAGATTCCCAAATATCAACGGTTACTGCTTCAACCATTTGGTGGTCAATAGAAACCATTGGCTTCACGTTCCATTCTTTTACATCTGCCGTATTGAAAATTTCTAAAGTAGTATCTTTAACAATATCGCCACGTCCCATTAAGGTTCTTTGCAACTGCACACAAGCAAACTCGTGATCACCAGAAGCTTTTTCTACAGAAACACTTTGTGTATTGTTGAAATCTTTGTATAAAGCGTAAGCATTAACACCTACCTGCATTTCTTCTTTCAAAGCGGATTCACGTCCGTAACCAAATGCCAAACCAACAGTCCCTTTTGCCTGACCAGGCTGGATAAAAGCAGGTACATTTTCTAAAACTGTATCGCCTACTTTTAAGGTCACGTAAGAACCATTTAAACCTCCGTTTGCTACGTTGTAGTTTTTTATACCTAATGCTTCGGCATCTGCTCTTGATACGGTAAGGTAGTTGTCCCACGATACACGAGTAATCGGATCTGGAAACTCCTGCAACCATGGATTGTTTGCTTGTTGCCCATCTCCCATACCAGTTTTGGTATAAAGGACTAATTCTAATCCCGAAGCCTTTTTAGAAGAAGCTAATGCGGATGCAGCCCCATTAAAATCTGCTGATGCAGATAGCGTTCCTTCTACTTCTGTTGCAGCAAAACCATCGTGTACTATTTGGTTCCATGACTTTCCGTTTGTCAGAGAAGCTCCGTTGGCTTTGATGTAATCATAGTATGATTCAGATTTACCTAACCAGCTCAATAAGCTTTCCTGAAATTGTTTGGTATTGAACAAAGGACGAATCGTAGGCTGCATAATCGAATAGTGTCCTTTTTTCATTTCAACATCGCCCCATGACTCTAAATAATGAGGTGCCGCAGCAGCAATATTGGTTAATGAAGCTGTTTCGTCTTCGCGCAGAGAGAAAGCAACAGAAAGTTTAACTTTCTTTAATCCTTCTGCAAAAGCAGCTCCATCGAACAGAGAATATACCGGGTTTACATCACTCATAATTAAAGTGCTTACCAAACCGGCGTTCATATCTTTTACTAATTGTGTAACCTCTTTGTTATTACCTCCGCGAACATATTTAGGTTGCGCAGGATTAAAAACAGACGAGCTTAAAGCTTCGTTGATAGCGATTACTAATAATTGTGCATTAACATCGTCCAGACCAGATACTAAAACTCCTTTAGATCCAGCAGATTTTAGTTGTTGTGCTGCCTTTGTAATTTCTGCATCGGCTGCTGTAGTTCCAACTGAAACTCCGTTTCCGGTAATGATGTTATATATTTTGACTAAAGCCAACTTTTGCTCCGCAACGGTCAAAGGAATACGTTTATCTGCATTTGCACCTGATAAAGACATATTTGCTTCGATTTGAATGTGCTTAGACATTTTTCCGTTTTTAGGAACACGTCCTTTAGCATATTCACTATCGTATCCGCCTCCTTGCCAATCTCCGAGGAAATCAGCTCCTACAGAAACGATTACATCCGCTTTTCCGAAATCGTAATCAGCCAATGCACGTTCGCCGTAAGCTTGTTGGTACGCATCCAAAGCTGCATCTGAGCTCACTGCGTCATAAACAATATGTTTTGTACCGGGATAAGTTGCTTGAAATTCAGCAATTAACTTATTGGTGGACGGTGATGCCGTTGTGTTTGTCAATAAAACGATTTGACCATTAGCCTGATTAAGACTTGCTTTTACTTTTCGATCCACTTCAGACCAAGTAGCCGCCTTTTCGTCTATTTTTGGTTGTTTCAACCGGAGGCTGTCATATAAAGACAATACAGAAGCGTGAACACGTGCATTTGCACCTGTCACTGCATTTTCCATATAGTTGTTTTCTATTTTTATAGGACGACCCTCGCGTGTTTTGATCAACACGTTAACGAAATCAAATCCATCTGCAATTGTAGTTGCATAATAATCAGCAACTCCAGGAACAATTTCCTCTGGTTGAAATACATAAGGAATGGACTTTTTTACCGGTCCTTCACAGGCTGCTAAAGAAGCTGCAGCTGTAGAAAAACCAACGTACTTCAAAAAGTCTCTACGAGATGTTGATGAAGAAGACAAAGCGTTTTTATCCCCGAGAAACTCCTCTGTTGGAATTTCTTCAACAAACTCATTGTTTCTTAGCCTCTCAACAATAGAACTGTTCTCGTTAAGCTCCTCAACACTTTTCCAGTATTTTTTGTTTGATGCCATTGTATATATATATTAGCTTCTTAAATTATT
>DATGMV010000259.1:0-3746 GCA_035307185.1 Fermentimonas sp.
AAAAAAACCCATTTGGGCAATCCCCCCGCGGATGGTTTTACCTTTACCTATACGTTAATCCAAATTATTTCCAAAGAAACAGAGTAAATATCTTGTTTCTGTATCTTAGTTTATCTCACATTAAAAAATTATCTTATGAAACCTCCATGTTTGCTTTTTGAACACCCAAGCGGATGAAAATTAAGGAGGTCCGTTGATTCCAGATTGGCTGATTTTATTTAGTTTTGCCACTACCATTAAGATGGTCTATAACAAAACATAAACTTCAGTCAAACAATGGAAACGGTAACATTCGAACAAGTCGTCATCCGTGGATGCGGTATTGACGTCCACAAAAAGTTGTTAGTGGCCACCATCAGTGGCGAAGGTATTAAGACGGAGACCCGCGAATTCGGGACCGTGATGCGCTCTTTGACAGAATTGAAAGACTGGTTATTAAAAAACGGTGTAACCCATGTTGCCATGGAGAGTACCGGTGTTTACTGGAAGCCTGTTTATCACATACTGGAACCCTCAGGACTCACAGTATGGATTGTAAATGCCCGTCACGTGAAGAACGTCCCCGGACATAAAACAGATAAACAGGACAGCCGGTGGTTATGTAAACTGCTGCTTGCAGGACTTCTTAAACCAAGTTACATCCCTGCCCGGGAACAACGTGAGGTGCGGGACCTGACGCGTTATCGTCAGAAGTTGATACAGGATGTGGCATCGAACAAAAACCGGATTATCCGTATTTTGGAAGACTGCAATGTGAAACTGTCCAGTGTACTGAGTGATACGGGGGGTGTTACGGCCACGAGACTAATAGACAAGCTTTGTGATGAAAAAACAGTCACCATGGCCGATATCGATGAGGTGTATACCAAAAAGATAGAAGCAAGTAAAGAAGAGATCTTCGAAGCCTGTAACGGTTCTATTACCGATCACCACATCTATCTGCTGGGCACCATCCGTGAAAACAACCGTCATATTGAGTCATTGATACAAGATCTCGATGACAAGATCAAAGATGTACTTGCGCCCTACGACAACGCATTGGAACGCCTTCGGGAGATTCCGGGATTAAATCGCAAGAGTGTTGAGGATCTTATCGCCGAGATCGGGCTGGATATGAATGTTTTCCCCAGCGAGAAACACCTCTGTAGTTGGGTGGGTGTCTCACCGGGAAACAATGAGAGTGCCGGTAAAAAAAAAGTGGTCGCACTACCCACGGAAACAAACAGGCCAAAACAATCCTGACACAATCCGCCTGGGCTGCATCACGTACAAAAAGCACGTTCTATCATGCCCGTTATCACCGACTAGCTGCCCGCCGTGGTAAGAAAAAAGCGGTAATCGCTGTCGCACATTCCATTCTTAAATCGGTGTATCATGTCTTAAAAGACGATCTCCCTTACAATGAACTGGGAGCCGATTATTTAAACGACCGGATGGAAAAGAGACGGCAACGTTATTTAAAGACTGAACTGGAAAAGATGGGATACAGAGTTCAACTTCTGCCCACTAATCCTGTTCAACCCACCGGAGCCTGAAAAGGATCTGATATGACATAGCGGGAGACAAAAACCAAAGGTCGTTTTTTACTGACACACGGTGCAATAAAGTGCCTAAGTCGATTATGAAACTGACATCAACAGGTAAGCACCCCAGACTGTTGCCCAGAGCACGCGTATGAAATTTTAAACTCTTCTTACCTGTTTGTTTTTCCGATAACCGGTGCATTTATTCAAAAAATAAGTGCTGTCTTTCTTTTTGTCGAAATAAAGTAAAATAAAAATAGTTAGATGCTTAATTAATTAGAAACAAACATATTACAGTTTAATATATTTACGTATGAAAAATAGAACAATCGATAGTTTCTTAAAAATATTATTTCACTTCGATATTATTGTCACATTATCCATATTTGTTACAATCGTATTAAGTGTAGCAAGTTGTTCCCAGTCAGCTAAAAATGACAAGAATGCTGCAAAAGATGATATTTATCCAATAATTGATCTGGCAGACGCGATAGAAAACCCCAAGAAACCCCTCATTTTGAGCGATTTTATTGAAGATATAGAGTATATTCGCCCTGAATATCCCAGCAGTTTGGTTGATTTTATCTTTGGTATATCAGTCAACGACGATTATTTGCTATTGGAAGATAGGGACAGGTTATTGTGTTATACACGCGAAGGGAAGTTTATCCGTGAAATAAGCCGTAAAGGACAGGGGCCAAAAGAGCATTTGGGTATTCGTTCATCTGCATTGTACAACGATATCATCGCGATTAATAGCAATTATAACCGCAAGGTTTTATGGTATGACGCAAATGGAGATTATTTAGACCATACTCCTGTATCCGACAATGTCTTTAAGATAAATATTCTGGATACAAACAGGGTTGCCATTCATTTACAGCATGGCATATCAATGGAGGATCCCGGACTTTTTATTACGGGAATTCTTGATCGTAACGGGGATACCATCCAATTAAAGAAAACGACTCCTTACTATCCGAAGGGAATTGTGTCAAGTCCTTCCGTATGGAAATGTAATGATACCGTTCGTGTACTTACTTGTTTAAATGACACAGTTTATTCTGTCACAAGGAATGAAATTACCCCTGCATATATCATTAACTTTGGAGAATATAAGGTGAGTCCTGAAGCTTTTGTGAATACTCGGTTACTACAAGAAGAACGTAGCCAGTATATTAATAATTACTCCTTTTGTGAAACTATCCAACACCTTTTTATCACGTTCCAATACAATAGAAAACGATGGTTTTCCGTATATGATAAACAAACAGCCAATATTTCAGCATGGAGTATCGAACCTGACGATATAAATAAATATGGTTTTATTAAAGGGGGAGGTTGGATAAACGATATAGACGGGGGTATTTCTCCAACGGACTTTCACTGGGCTTCCAGTAACTATTTTGTAGGAACAATCCTACCGGAAGAGTTGAAAGAACAATTCCAAAATAAAAAGAATAGTAAAGTAAAATACCCGGAAAAACAAAAGCAATTAGAGAAAATGGTCAATTCTTTAAATGAAGATGAGAACCCGATAATAATACTTTACAAACTAAAGAAATGAAAAATTCAGCAACAATATTCGTCTTCTTTTACCTCATCCTGTTTTTGTCTTCCTGTAATGAAAAAGAGCATAAAAACAGCATCCTCGATGCCGAAGAGATCGTAATCGATGCAAAGAATCAGACAGCGTTACCGTACGATAGCATCATCACTAAAATTGATTATATCAAGCTAGAAACTACCGATACAAATCTTATTGGTCAGATCTCACAGCTCCTTTTTATAGATAGTTTAATCGTGGTTGTAGATCAGGAGATAGCGCAATCAGCATATGTCTTTGACTTAACCGGTAAGTTCCTCTACTCCATTGGGAAGAAGGGAAATGGACCGGGTGAGTACGTTGAACCTACTCATATTGCATATGATCCGTTGAATGACAGATTCTCCCTGTTTGATAAGCATCAGAACAGAATTATTCATTATAGCAGAAAGGGTACCTATTTATCTTCGGAGAAAACACCCTTTATGATGTATGATTTTGAATACCTGACAAATGGGTACAGAGCATATAATAAAGGAGGGATGGATGATATCTCATTAGGAAAGTTCAGGCTTAATCCGCTCATTGTAACAAATGAAGAGAACCACCCGATATACGGTGATTGTCATGTGCCTTATAAACCAAATGTTTTCACATACACTACAGCCACTCCACTG
>DATGMV010000260.1:0-5130 GCA_035307185.1 Fermentimonas sp.
AAGGGCCCGATCACCGTTTTGGTTGGGGGCTAATCAATGCTAAAAGAGGTGCGGAGATTATCAGGGATTCAAGAGATACCCCGGCTAGAGTGGGTATTACTGAAATTCGAGAGTTGGAGTTAGCTAATCAAGATACCTATGAAATAAAGGTAAATACTGATGGAACTATGCCATTGAAGGTTGCAATTGCATGGACTGACCCAGCAGGAAATATCAATAGTGGTAGTGAAGATGACACAACCCCAGCTCTTGTAAACGATTTGGATTTGAGAGTTATAAGACCTAATGATGAGGTGGTGTTGCCTTGGGCACTTAATAAGCAATTCAATAACTTGTATGCTAATAGAGCAGATAATAATGTAGACCCAATTGAAGTGGTGGAGTATAAAGGTGCTGCGACAGGTGTGGCCGGAGCAGGTGAATACACAATTAAAGTAACTCATAAGGGAAATTTAGTTAGTGGTCCTCAGAAATTTTCCTTGATTATTTATGGAATGGAAGAGGGGGTTTCTGTAAAGAAAGAGGTGTTTGATAACCTTAAGGTATATCCAAATCCTGCCACCGATATTGTTAATATATCAGCGGACTTAATTAGCATAGCTGATGCTAAAGTCGAATTGTATGATCTTGCTGGAAAGCGGGTTTATGAGAATTCGAATCTGTTTTATAATACGGATAACGCCACGGTGGATATATCTGGTTTAACTCCTGCGGTTTACCTGCTAAAAATAGAGACGGAAACGACTAAACAAACAATAAAAATTGTAAAACGATAATATAAAGAGAGAAGAGGTTCAGATTAGAACCTCTTTTTTTTGTTTGTTTTTTGTTTGTTAATTATTTGTTATTCTACAAATAATTCATAGATTTGCTGAATAACTAATTCAAATTAAATTAATATGAGATCAAAGTTTACTTGGGTTCTGACTTTGTTTCTTGTCTTTTTTGTACAAATAGGTTTTGCGCAACAAAAGCAGGTTACGGGAGTCGTTAGAACAGAATTTGGAGATCCTATCCCTGGAGCTTCTGTTTTACGAGTGGGTACTAATGAGGGTACAGATACTGATGTAGAAGGGAGTTATAGTTTAAATGTCCAAAAGGGAGATAGAATCAGAGTCATTTTTGGAGGCTTTAAAACAGTTACTGTATCTGTTTCTGACGCTGATGTGTTGAATGTGGTGATGGTGGAAGAAGATCCGATTGATATGGATGTGATGGTTCTTGATGCCTATAGAACTACAGCTAAACCAAAGTCTAACGTTGCTGCAACTACGGTGACCTCTGAGACTATTGAGAACCGTCCGAACGCTTCGTTTGTTCAGACACTACAAGGACAGGTGCCAGGGTTAAATATTTCTACTGGATCAGGGCAGCCCGGGTCTTCTAATACCATGGTGTTGTTGCGTGGAATCGGTTCAATCAACGGTAACGTAGAACCATTGTACGTAATTGATGGAGTGCCAATGTCAACGGCAAACTTTAGAAGTATCAATCAAAATGATATTGAAAGTGTGAACGTGTTGAAAGATGCGGGGGCGACTTCAATCTACGGAAATAGAGGGGCAAACGGAGTTATCGTTGTAACTACCAAGAGAGCTTCTTTTGACCAAAGCATGCAAGTAAAGTATGTAGGAAATGTAGGTGTAAGCTCATTGCAAAAACACAGATATGACCTGATGGACGGTCATGAACTAATGTTGTTCGAAAATCAAACAGAAAAAAACAACGTTAGATGGACAGCATCGGAACTTAGAAACGCTAGAAATACCGACTGGTTAGATGTGTTTTTTAGAGATGCTATTACTCAAAGTCATACTTTGTCTTTTGCGAGTGGTAGTAAAAATATGAGCCAGTTTACCTCTATTGGTTATAACTCTACAGAAGGTACCTTAAAAAACACCGACATGAAGAGATTTAACTTAAGAAGTAATATAAGTGGTCGAAGCGCAAATAATAGATTAACCTATAATACAAACCTTACAGCTAACTTCTCTAAAAATAACGAAGCGGTAAACTTGGGTACAGGAGCGGTAAACTATAACCCAGTGTTAGGAGCTTTAAGAGGGGTGCCGTATTTCTATCCAGAACAATATGACCCAAATAATGCTTGGGGATCATTAGTTCAAGATCCGGATACAGGAGTTTTGGGTGTGTACGGACATTTGAATAATAGAAACTTGGTAAAAATGTCGCCTTTGTTAATTTTGGATCAAATGAACCATTTCCGAAATGTATCTGACGAAGTAAAGATTATTGCAAGTGGAGGATTGAACTATGATTTAGGAAGTGGGTTTAGTGCAGGTACAAACTTAGGAGTGGACTATACTGAAATCCAATCTTCAAGGTGGGAGTCCTTTTATGCTTGGAACTCTTTCTATTTTGCAGAAGACGACCAAGAATACATGGGGTTTGAAAGTGACAGCAGATCAAGAAGAGCTTCATTTACCTCTACAACAAATTTGAAATGGTCAAAAATGTTCAATGAAAAGCATGAGTTAAGCGCTGGTGCTTACGTTGAGTATTTAAAAGCACATTTTAACTCCGCTGCATTAACACAAAATGGATTACATCCTTACTTTTCTGGACCGGGCTGGGGAACTGGTTGGGTTGGAGATACACAGGATAATGATTATTATGTGCCAAATGCTTCAAAAAGTGTTGCTGAAGCAGGTTTGTTCTCGTACTTTGGTACTCTTGATTATGATTACAATACAAAGTATGGAATTGGTTTAACAGCAAGACGTGATGCTTCATTCCGTTTCGCTGAGCATAACCGTTGGGGAACGTTCTGGTCAGTTTCTGCCCGTTGGAATATTGACAGAGAAGATTTTATGGAAAACTCTGCTTTCAATGAGTTGAAATTGAGAGGATCATACGGTACTGCAGGTAATCAGGATATTGTAAGTACAGGGTTGTTTGGTGCAGCTGCATTGTACAGTGAGCAATATGCTTTTGCAGGTATTTCTTATGCGGATAATCCTTCAATCTATATTTCTAACATTCCTAATCCAAATTTACAATGGGAAACTATTGAACAAGCTAATATAGGTTTGGACTTTGGTGTGTGGAGCAATAGATTACGTGGTAGTGTTGATGTTTATCAAAAAACAACCAAAGACTTATATCAGTCAAGACCAATGTCTGCTATTCATGGTGCTTCCTCTATTTCTGATAATATTGGTAGTATGAGAAACCGTGGAGTAGAATTGATTCTTCATGGTGACATTGTTCGAAATGATAATTTGAAAATCACTTTGAACGCTAATGGTTCTTACAATAAGAATGAATTTCTAGAATTGGCAGGTGCTGATGAAGATGGAGTTGTATGGAGTGGTGGTTTAACAACAATGCGTGAAGGAGATCCTTACGGACAATTCTATTTGGTTAAATATGCAGGAATCAATCCTGACAATGGTAATTTATTGTTCTTTGATAAAGACGGAAATAAAGTAGAGCGTTTTGTAGATGCAGATCGTCAATTTACAGGAAAATCATATATTCCAAAATACCAAGGAGGATTTGGCTTAGACATTGACTATAAAGGTTGGTTTTTATCATCATCTTTTACATTTGTTCAGGATATTTGGAGGTTTGATTACGACTATTCCACCTTGACTCACCCGGATAATATTGGTGATTGGAATATGTCACGTGATATGTATGATTATTGGACACCTACCAACCGTGATGCAACAATGCCTGGAATGAACGCCGATAACTTACCTTATCAAAACTTCTCAGATAAAAACATTAGAGATGCTTCTTACGTACGTTTGAGATATGTGTCGTTAGGTTATAATTTCAAACAATCAGATTTGAATTTTATGAAACTTAGTGGATTAAGAGTTTATGCACAAGCAGAAAACCTTGTTACATGGACAAAATGGAAAGGTTGGGATGCTGAAAGTTCCAGAGGATCTGATCAATCACAATATCCAACTCCTAGAACTGTTTCGTTTGGTGTAGAAGTTCAATTTTAAAAAGAAAAACAGATGAAAAATAAAATAGTAATATTGATGCTTGCGATTGGAGGGATGATTACTTCTTGTAGCGACGCATACGATATAAAACAAAAAGGAGATGTTTTTGAAGCTAACGAAGCTTTTAGAAACGCAGAAGATGTTCGTAGAGGTCTAAATTTAATTTATAGCTCTATTCCCGCTAACACTGAGATTGCTTTAAGTTCCATTTTTACCGATGAAGTAGCAATCGGTTTGAATAATGGAGGTCAGGGATTGATCAGTGGTGAATACGGTTTCTTTATGGAAGCAAATAATAGTTATGCCGCTTCTTTATGGAACAGTTATTATACAATGATCAACCGAATCAATAGATTAGAGGTAATCACTAAAGATTTGTTGGAAAACGGTGTAGATGACCCTTCTGGACATAATGACAATTTAGCAGACTTGTACATATTGCGTGCTTTTGCACACATGAAGTTGTTTTCCTATTTTACTCCTGACTATAAGAACGGTTCGGGTATGTCTATCATTATTTTAGATCATGTTCCGCCGTATGATTATAGTTATTCATTGCCACGTAACAACGTGAATGAGGTGGTGAAATTTATAGAAGATGATTTAGCGAATGCTGCAGCAGTCCGCTCGACAGGATGGGGCGCTTCGCCTAATTACGTGAATAGTGGTACAATCAATGCTATATACGTAAAGCTCTATTCGATGTTAGAACAATACGACAAAGTTATCGAAAATGGAGAGTTGATTATGAACAGATATAACCTAACAAAGGCTGAAGGGTATGAAAAGCTGTTTGCAAGAGTTGCACCTGAAGTTAATGCGACTGGTTTAGACGTAGTTTATGAGGATACTCCTGATTTTGAAGAAGCCATTTTTAGATTGAAAACTACTACAAGTAGTGGACCGTCTGTTATTGGCAACTGGTATTCAAACCAAGCACGTGGTGATGGTTCTTTCTTCTATGAGATGGGGAGATCTTTGTACAATGAATTGGATAAATTAGATCCAAACCATACTGGTACAGCCTTCACAACAAGAGGCACACGCGAAGATGTTCGGTATAACGTTAATTTAGTACCTGATTTAAGTCAAATAGATGGAACTAAAGTATTGGTTAATTATGAATCAGCAACCCAATCTCAATACGATA
>DATGMV010000261.1:0-2859 GCA_035307185.1 Fermentimonas sp.
TAAGTGTGTAGAGCGACTGGGGATTGAATCATATACATCTCCCACAACATCTGACTGGATGAGAATTACATGCCCTGCTATAAAGATGGGACCGGGAGAGTCGGCCCGTTCACATCAGGCAGATGAGTTTATTCTAATAGATGAACTCGATCAAGGCATTAAAGGATATATTAATTTTATTACAGAGCTATCAAATAATTTAAAAACTTGCAATTAAATGGCTAAAATTTGGGATAAAGGTTTCGATATCAATAAAAAAGTAGAGGATTTTACAGTGGGTAACGACCGTGAATTAGATCTACGTTTGGCAAAACATGACATAAAAGGTTCAATGGCTCACATTAAAATGCTTGTAAAAATTGGACTTCTCAGGGAAGAGGAGGAGGTAACTCTTATAACCGAATTGCAAAACATACTTATTGAAGTGGAAAATGGAGATTTTAAACTCGAAGATGATGTAGAAGATATCCATTCACAAATTGAAGCTTTGCTAACGAAGCGACTTGGTGATATAGGGAAGAAGATCCATTCAGGTCGTTCACGAAACGACCAAGTTTTGGTTGATATAAAACTATACTTAAAAGAAGAAATTAGTTCAATAAAAGAAGAGATTCTTCAACTTTTTAAAACTCTACAATCTCTTAGCGAAAAGCATAAAAATGTACTTCTTCCCGGGTATACACATGCTCAAATTGCTATGCCTTCATCCTTTGGCTTATGGTTTGGCGCATATGCAGAGGTTTTAGTAGATGATATGCATACACTTGCTGCAGCATGGAAAGTTGCAAACCAAAACCCATTGGGTTCTGCGGCTGGTTATGGAAGCTCTTTCCCGTTAGACAGGGAAATGACAACAAAAGAACTTGGCTTCAGCACAATGAGCTACAATGTAATTGCAGCTCAAATGGGTCGCGGAAAAACCGAGAGAGTACTTGCACAAAGTATCGCTAATATTGCCTCAACATTGAATAAGCTGGCAGTTGACAATTGCACTTATCTTTCAGGGAATTATGGATTTATATCATATCCAAAAGAGTTGACAACAGGATCGAGCATAATGCCTCACAAAAAAAATCCTGATGTATGGGAAATAATTAGAGGTCATAGTAACCGACTTCAAAGTTTGCCTAATGAAATATCATTGATGACTACAAATATGTCTCATGGTTATCATCGTGACTATCAACTATTAAAAGATGTACTTTTCCCGGCAATAGACACTTTGCAAAATATATTGCAAATGTCGAACTTCATGCTCCAACATATATCTGTGAATAGTGATATCCTTAGTGATGAAAAATATGAATACCTTTTCACAGTTGAGAAAGTAAATAATCTTGTGTTACAGGGAGTTCCGTTCCGTGAAGCCTATCAACAGATAGGAAAGGAGGTTCAGGAAGGAAGTTTTCATGCAGAAAAGAAGGTTAGTCATACCCATTCCGGAAGTATTGGAAACCTATGTACAGAAGAAATTAAGAAAAAAATGGATCAAGCATCAAACCTTATACAATAGTTTATTAACATATAGACATCCGGAAATCTGTTTAATTTTGTCTTTATCGTCCTATATATTTATTTACATTTAGTGTAATACCTATTTCAGGACAAGACATTATGCACATTGTCCGGCACCTCCTCAGTTTATCCTCAATACCTCATCATATCCACCTCATAAAATTATGAGGAGGATACGAGTAAGATATGTGGATTATATGAAGGCGTCTTGGACTTGGTATTGCTTAGTGATTGTGGTGACCACCACCTGTTAATATATCGTGTACAGCTTCTACAGCATGGGTATAATCGACATAAGCATTAACATATTCACGACCCTCTTCAACAGAATTATCTTTTACTTTATACAAAGCTTCTGTCTTATCAAATTTCTCCTGAAGCTGTGAGTTCACATGTCTGTTAAGTGCTTTAAGTAAGCTTTCGAAATCACCTGTTTGGAGAGCTTTATCGCTCATCACAGTGATATGTGCAGTGGTTCCGGCTGGCTTCAATCCTGTAAATGTAGCACCTTCCATTTCACGATGTAAACGGATAAATGTTTCATAGAAATGCTTTTTTACTATTTCATAAACTTCCTTATCGCCATTTCTAAGACTATAAGTTTTATGAAAAAGTGGAACCACTTCATCTTCCATATCTGCGTTGATCCATTTTAATATTAGATCGACATTATTTGTAGCTAAAGCTTTCTCTGCATCAATTAAGGCTGGTCCATCATACGAATCACAATGTGCCGAAGCAGGTTGAATACTTATAATAGAGAAAAGTGCAATTAATGATAAAATGAATGTTGATTTTAATAATCTGTTTTTTAGTAAGCTGTTTCTTGTTTTCATAATGTTACTCTTTAATTAAATGAATATTGCTGTTATTATTTCAATTTTACTATCTTAGTAATTTAAATTACAGTTTTAGTTGTTTGTTTCTTTTTGTATAGCAAAGGTATCTAACACGAGTATCATAAATTGTCACCTTGGTGACAAACAGAAATATCTTTTATGGAAGATCAAAATAATTCAGAAGAGAGTACTAAGAGAATTATAGATGAAGATGGGCATTCGCATGATCATCTTGCGATGCTTCTTAGCGAACACAATATAAATATTGATCATCTTGACCATTATCATCACGAACACGGACAAGCCCATAAAACGGTAAGCTATTGTCCTCTTTTCAAAGGATTGACTCAAGCAGAGCATGATGAGTTTCTCGACAGAAATGTGAAAGAGGTGTTAACATATAAAAAAGGTGATACCATATTTATGCAAGGAGACCCAATAAAGTATGTAATGTTACTTATTCATGGAAGTGTTAGAACAGAAATGATAACAATGGAAGGTAATA
>DATGMV010000262.1:0-2715 GCA_035307185.1 Fermentimonas sp.
GGTCAGATAGGTGATCTAAACTTCTTTCTTGGCAATAAGGATACTGCTTTTAAAAGTTACGATAATGCGTTGAAGTTAAATCCTCAAAATCTTCCCGTATTAAACAATTATAGTTATTACTTATCTCTTGATAAAAGAGAATTAGATAAAGCAGAACAAATGAGTGGAATAACTGTAAAGGCAGAGCCACTTAATCCAACTTATCTCGATACTTATGGGTGGATATTATATGAACAGGGCTCTTATGTAATGGCAAAAATATATATCGAGAAGGCTATAGAGTATGAGAAAGAGCCATCGGCAGATGTATATGAGCATTACGGAGATGTATTATTCAAAACCGGTGAAGAAGAAAAGGCACTTGAGCAATGGAAAAGAGCCAGAGAACTTGGTGGCGACTCAAAAGAGTTAAAAAGAAAAATTAGAAGGAGAAAATTGTAAATTATATGAAAATACCAACTTACATATACTATATAACTATCATCTTATTGTTTGGCTCAGTTATTGTTTCATGTAAGCCAAAACAAAAGATAGTATATTCTACAACTCCTGTAGAAAAGAAAACCAACAGCGATCTTTTCAATGATATAATATTAAGTAGCATAGACTATAAAACCTTAACATCCAGACTAAATCTCAATGTAACCAGTGGAACTAGAACTTTGAGCTCTAAAGCTACACTGCGTATAGTTAGAGATGAGGCAATTCAAATATCCATTCAACCACTATTTGGTGTTGAGATGTTCAGGTTCTATATAGATCCTGTTAAGGTTGTGTTATTAGATAGAATGAATAAGAGATATGTAAAAGAAAGTATCGATTCTCTTAAAGAGAACTATCCTGTTGGTTTCGATTTCTTTACCATGCAGTCCATGCTTACCAATGCTCCATTTGTAACTGGTAAAAAGAGTGCCGATGTTATGGATTACAAGCTATTCAGATTTACACAAACATCAGATCTTAATTACTATTTAATTTCTGAAGATCCTGAATCTGATATAGAATATTCTTTTACAGTTAACGGTGATGATCGCATAACTTTTACACATATCATGCACCATGAAAATAAGCAATCGCTGCAATGGTTATATGATAATTTTGCAATCATATCAGAAAGTGTATTTCCTCACAGAATGGTTGCAACATTGTCAACAAAATCAATAAAGATCAATACAGAATTGGTGTTCTCCGGAATTACCATAAACGAAGAGTCTTTAAATATATCAATGAATATCCCCAACGGATATAGGAAAGCACCAATTACAGAAATATTAAAAATAATTGCACCTGATCAATGAAAAAAGCTCTCCTCATATCAATATTTCTAATATTTGTATATACCCTGTTTTCTCAAACGGAGCAAATAGAGAATTTGCAAAGACAAAGGCAAGCAATTCAAGAGGATATAAAAAACACTAATAAGCTTTACCTCGATGTTAAAAAACAAACTACTACTATTTTAGACAGGATAAATCTTATAAACAAACAAATATCTTCGCGAAGAGAGCTGATTAATGTTCAAAGAAAAGAGATCGAAGCACTAAATAGAGAGGAGTCTCGACTTGAGAAGGAGATTGAAAGATTGAATATTGAGCTAAAGAAAAAACAGGATAATTATGCCGGTGCTATAAAAGGCATGATTAATCAAAAGTATAATCAAAACAAACTTCTCTTTGTTTTATCCGGTAAATCTATTGGTGAATCATTGAGGCGAATGCAGTATTTAAGAGAATACTCTAAATGGCAAAGGTCTCAGGCTGATGAGATTAAAAAGCAGAATGCAGAAATTAAAGAGAAGAAGGATGCATTATTGCAGGCTAAAGTAGATAAGCTCAAAGTATTAGAATCTATGCAGCAAGAGCGTAAAAAACTTGAAGGTGAAGAAAAAGCTTTTCAAACTGAAGTGACAGCGGCAAGAGGAAAAGAGAAAGAGCTGCAAAGAGAATTACAGAACAAACAACGCCAAGCCGATCAACTTAATAATCAGATTGAAAAGCTTATTGCCGAAGAGGTGGCAAGACAAGAGCGCGAGGCAGAGGAGCGTCGCCTTGCTGAGGCTGCAAAACGTGCAGAAAAAGATAAGACGAAAGATAAGACGACAGACAAAAAAGAAGAGATAGAGGAGCCTGTAGTGAAAGAAAGCGAATCTACATCAAGAAAAGGTGTTGCTCCAAGAATTGAGAGAGGTGTTAGTACCGCCTCCACAGAAAACTTCAATCTTTCTAAAGATTTTGCTTCAAACAGAGGAAAACTTCCAATGCCCGTAACAGGTACATCTTCTGTTGTAGGTAACTTCGGCACTAAACAGCATAAAGAGTGGAACGTAACTACAAATAGCAATGGAATAGATATACAAGCAGAGAGGGGATCTGATATTCGTTCCGTGTTTGAAGGTGAGGTGTCTAAGGTGTTCTCTTTCCCGGGATCTAATACATGTGTAATTGTGCGTCACGGTGATTATTACACATTCTATGCAAATATTTTCGATCTGTTTGTAAAACAGGGAGATAAAGTTAAAACGGGACAATCACTCGGAAGGATATTCACTGATCCCGATACCGGAGTCTCTACTATGCATTTTCAGTTATGGCAAAAAACAAAAAAATTAAATCCTGCTCCATGGCTTAACAGATGATACATTTTAAATAATATAACTTATAATCATGTCATTGAAAAATCGTCTATTAATAATGAACTTCCTTCAGTTCGCTGTTT
>DATGMV010000263.1:0-6609 GCA_035307185.1 Fermentimonas sp.
GTTTGTTAGGTTTCCCATATTTGGCAGACAATCATAAATAATCATTGAAGCGTCCAATTCACTAATCAAATCGACCATCTCTTTCTCCAATGGACCATTACCTGAGTATGCGAGATTTGTAACAGGCATATCAAGTTTACGCGATAAAATATTTGTCCATGCCATACCGGGACGAGATGCACATGCACCCTGAGCAATTGAAGTTCCATACACAACAATTGGTTTCTCTTCCAATTCAGGAACAAAAATAAACTCTGCCGATTCAGGAGCTCCAATTTCCATCCATGTTACACTATTATACAAAGGAAGAAACAATCTATACTCATACCCTCGTTTATGATACTTACTCTCAATTATATTACTATATGAAAAAGAAATTGTATCATTAAAATAATACTTATCGGTAAGTAAACGCCAATTGCCGTCAGGATCTATGGCATATAGGTCGACTCCCGACTTACCTGTTGCAGGCATGTGATTCATAGCAATACTACCACTAACACCGTACCTAACCTCAATTTTTTCAGCATTAGTATAAAAATGAATTGCGAGTCCAGCTGAATTTAGCGATAGATTCCACACACTCTGTCTCACATCATCCTTTGCCCTATCAGGCAACCTTTGAAAACTATTCTCAATAACATCATTCCATCCACGATTCTGCACAACTGGGAATCCTGCCTCCATGGGATTATACCACTTAGTCTGGCTCATCAAGCTTAAAGCTATCAAAACCATAATGACAATAATAACAGACCTTTTCATAATTATACTTTTTCACTTAGATTACTTAACAACTATAGCATTAGCTACCCCTCTCTCTCCATCATTATCGAATAGCTTATTATCTGATGGATGATTAACTACACCCTCCCCATTTACCCATGCGGTTGAAGAACCCCCTCCATCAAGATTCATTGCCTCTACGCAACCTAAAGCATGCATAAACTCTGAAAGCTCATTAATCGACATACCATGTGAATCGGATGATCTACCATCTACAACGAGCAATATCAAATGATTATCTTTAGTAACACCTGCAGCAGTTCGCGGGTGACGATTATTATTAAACGGATTACTCTCCTGATTCAGCTGTATACCTTCATAAATTAATAATGGACCGGACGCAAGCAAAGTTTTTGCTTCAACTGACACCCAACCACCTTCATCATCAGATGGTCTTTTAACAATAGAAATATCTCCCCACTCTTTTACAGCAAAACCTGCATTCTCTCTGAATGGATTAAAGCCAGTTCTCGTTTCATTAACAACTTCGCCATTATGCCTTAAAAAAACAGTAGAACCACCTATTTTAGTATCAAAAAAACTACCATTTACTGCTGCAAAAGCACGTGAGTTAATGGCTGCTTCACTCGTTTTCATAAAACCTTCTTTCACATAAGGAATATCTACTACTACATCACTATTCAGATTCACATCAATAACCGTTACAAACTGCTTTGCGTCGTATAGAGAATCGAAATGGAAATACTTCCACGTTACGTACTTCGTAACCTCAGTAGATGTCCAATTGGCATTTACCACTTGACGTTCTACTCGAGTTAAATTATCATTCTCAATATTATCAGACTTTTCAGAATTGGAACAACTTAAAAGGAATGAACCAATTACAATGTAGAAAACAAAATGTGTACTAAAATTCATCGTAAATATATTTATTTAAAACAACTTGGGGAGTATTAATGAAAATACTCCCCAAAGTTAAACTTAATTATAAAATTAATAAAGTAAATTATTGCCAAGTTATGACCAAATCAGCAATTACAGGTAAGTGATCCAAAAATTCTTCAATTCAACTATTGCAAAAGACAACTATTTATTTAAAAATAACATTATCAAAACAAGAAACTACTATGTTAAAGCAAGAGCAACTGTAATCTAACACTTATTAAAAAGTATTATAATCGAAAGCACAAACAAAGTATATGAAGGTTTTTGAAACAATATTTGCTGAAAAGGAAACAGAAATGTATTTTTGTTGTAATTAATCATTAGTTTTGAAAAATAAGTATAAAAGAATTGCTACAATAAAGTAGCATACTGCTGAAATAAAAACAGATATCTTCCATTTTCGGCTCAAAACAAAATATAAATGTTAACAAATGCAGTATGAAATTAGCTACATCTAAGATAAACGAAGCCTTAAAATCGGCGGACGAAACAAAAGTTTTAATAGTTGGTAATAACATCTTTGATAAAGTATTGCAGCTACTCAAAGAGGAATTCCCTGAATGTGAGGCCGTAATAGTCGCGGATAAAACAACTTATAAAATAGCCGGCGAGAAACTAGAAAAATTACTCATACACAGTGGCGTTAAATTAGTAAAAAGTTTTATCTTCACAGATTCAAATTTATATGCTGAATATTGGTTTGTAGAAAAACTGGTTAATTATTTAAAAAGAAACAGAGCAATACCCATTGCTGTAGGTTCAGGAACTATTAATGATTTAACTAAATTGGCATCCCACGAAACTAATAGAAAATACATATGCTTTGCAACAGCAGCTTCAATGGATGGTTATACTGCATTCGGGGCTTCTATCACCCACAAAGGTGCAAAACAAACATTCAACTGTCCGGCACCGGTAGCGTGCATTGCAGATTTAGAAATTATCCGTAATGCACCTTCTGAAATGACAGCGTCTGGTTACGCCGATTTGTTTGCTAAAGTTACTGCTGGTGCCGACTGGATATTATCTGATGCTTTAAATGTTGAGAAAATAGACCTGCTTTCTTGGAATATTGTTCAAAATGGACTGCACAATACATTGGCTGACCCCAATGGGATAAAAGAATCTAAAGATGGTTCAATTAGAAAGTTAATTGAAGGCTTAATGCTTGGAGGATTTGCCATGCAAGCATATAAAACAAGTCGCCCTGCTTCCGGTGCAGAGCATCAATTTAGTCATTTATGGAATATGGAGCATCACACTAACCACGGTAAAGATGTTTCACATGGATTTCAAGTAGCAATTGGCACACTGGCAATTACCGCACTTTACGAACTATTTCTGGAATCACCTATACAAGACTTAGATATTACAGCTTGCTGTAATGCATGGCCTACACTGGAAGAGTTAGAAAAAGATGCAAGAGAAAGATTCAAAGACACTGACTTTGCTGAAATAGGAGTAATTGAAACAAAAGAGAAATACATAACAAAAGAAGAACTATCAAAGCAGTTACAATTCTTAAAGGACAACTGGAAAGAAATAAGACTAAGACTAAAAAAACAACTTATTCCTTATGACGAAGTAAAGCAATGTTTGTCAATTGTAGGTGCACCAGTCAACCCTAAAGATATAGGGATTACACATGAATACTTAAAACAGACATTCATTCGTGCTTATTATATTCGTCGCCGATTTACCATTCTTGATGTTGCAGTTCGGACTAACCAACTGAATGAATGGATAGATAAGTTGATTGGAGAAAATGGTCGCTGGAAAAACTAAATAAATCAAATATTGAAAAATATGCAAGCAAACACTACGAAAAAATTCAAGTATTGGCAAATGCGAACTATTATAGCCACAATGGTTGGCTATGCCTTCTTCTATTTTGTCCGCAAAAACTTCTCCTTTGCCATGCCTGGTCTAAGTGCGGAATATGGTATAACTAACACCAGCTTTGGAATAATTTTAACACTGGTTACCATTGTATACGGACTTTCACGTTTTCTAAACGGTGTTTTGGCAGACCGTATGAATGGTAGGTATCACATGTCGATAGGACTGTTCCTATGTGCCATAGCAAATATAGCATTTGGTTTTGGAGTGGATATAAGTGCGATATTTACAGGACAAACAGATGGCCCAATGTTCATCAACACACTGGTGTTGGTACTCGGAATAATACTTATACTCAATAACTTGATACAAGGGAGTGGATTCCCCCCTGTAGCACGTTTGCTCACTCATTGGATTCCTCCACGTGAATTGGCTACTAAAATGTCGATATGGAATACCTCACATTCAATTGGTGCCAGCTTGGTCGCTGTTCTATGTGGATATATTATGGGCACATTAGGAACTAATATGAGTAACAATCCTGAAATTGTAGCTCAAATTGCAGCCAACCTCAACGTTGATATGGCCGATACCGAAAGGATGCAAACAGTAATCGAAGCAGCCACTCATTACGGTGCTTGGAAATGGTGTTTTTGGATTCCGGGATTAATAGCGCTAATTGGATCCGTTGGTTTATTTGCAGCCCTTAGAGACACTCCCTCATCTGTAGGACTTCCGGAGCTACACAAGATAAATAAAAAAGGTAAAAACTCTTCCGCAGAGTACAAAGCCTTTGTTCGTAAATATGTTTACCGCAATAAATGGATTTGGATACTGGGCGTTGCAAACTTCCTTGTTTATATAGTAAGATTTGCCGTATTAGATTGGGGTCCAATGTTCCTAAGAGAAGCACATGCAATGCCTTTAGCTCAAGCTGGTTGGGCAATAGCAGTCTTTGAGATTTTCGGTATTTTAGGAATGTTGATTGCCGGATGGTTTACCGATAGATTCATGAAAGGAAGAGCCCACAGAACCTGTGTTTATTGTATGATTGGAGTCGCAATTTCTATGACAATCTTCATACTATTACCATCAACTGCCGCATCTTGGATTATGATATTTACACTAGCCATGACCGGATTTTTCATATATGGTCCTCAAGCCCTAATTGGAATTGCAGCAGCTAATCAAGCAACCAATCGTGCAGCGGCTACGGCAAATGGCGTAACCGGGCTATTTGGTTATGCCAGTGGTTTTGTATCGGGAGTAGGAGTAGGTTTTTTAGTAGACACAGTAAATAAAATCAATCCCGATAAAAGCTGGGAATACGTTTTCATCAGTATGGTAGGTATTGCAATATTGTGTACTTTCGTATTTCTTTTAATGTGGAAAGCAAAAGCAGATGGATATGATTATGAAAGAGAAGATTTAGAAAGCACCACTGCATAGAACTAACATTTTTTTAAACCTCTAAGTTAACGTACAAATGTTCAAATATATTAATAAGATGGGACTTGATACACCCACACAACTAAAAGAAGGTCTACAGCAAGTTAAACATTTTGCTTTGGATATGGACGGAACTATATACAATGGTAAGACCCTCTTCCCATTCACCATCCCATTTCTTGAATTTTTAAAAGAAAACGGGATCGGATATTCCTTTTTGACCAATAACCCATCAAAAAGCACTGCAGACTACTTGTCTAAATTAGATAAGATTGGGATAAAAAGCAGTAAAGAAGAAATATATACCTCAGCTCAAGCTACTATAGATTATATAAAACATCACCACCCAACAGCACAACGATTATTCATTTTGGGAACTCCAAGTATGATAATTGAGTTTGAGGAAGCGGGATTTATTTCCACTGCTGAAGATGCAAATGATGTTCCTGACATGCTTGTAGTTAGCTTTGACATGTCGTTGACTTACAACCGCCTCTGTCGTGCCTCATGGTGGGCAAGTCAAAACACACCGTATATAGCCACCAATCCAGACTGGGTATGCCCCACTGATCAACCTACTATACTTGTAGACTGTGGATCAATTTGTGCCTGTATAGAAGGAGCCACTGGCAGAAAGCCGGATTTAGTAGTAGGCAAACCTGACCCCCGGATGTTAAGCGGTATATTAGATCGATATAATCTACAGCCCCACGAAGTAGCAATGGTAGGAGACCGTATATACACTGACGTTAAAATGGCTCATAATGCAGGTGCTTTGGGAATTCTCGTAATGTCGGGTGAAACCACAATGGAAATTGCAGCTGAATCAAACTTAAAGCCCGACATCATTGCTGAAAATCTTGCAGAGATTCAGGAGATGTTGAAAATGTAATCAACAACTTATTGATGGCTTACTTACTCATCTCATTTTGTGATAATTAAAAAAATAACTACTAATACAATCTTCCATTCTCCCAAGTCATTTTCTCTCCCCAAAATGGAAGAATAGTATTTTCATTTTTAACATTGGGCAGGTGTTCAAGTGTCTTAGATATAGATGCTTGTCCGTGTGGATATGGCTTATGCCTTAATTCAATAAGATGAGATAAAATAGCATAATCAGGAACAACCTGTCCTTCTCCTGTACCTAATATATCATTTTCTCTTTTAGCACCCCATCTAAGGATTACTGTATTAACAGGTCCTTGCACATTTTTAAAATGACTTGGGTTGAAACCAGAATCTCCACAATGAAGTATTGAGAAGTTACCTGAATCTTCACCACCCTCAATACGAAAAAGCGTTACAAAATCTGACAGGTCAGGATTACGAAGGTGATCTGAAATATCGGTATGTATTATAAAATTTCCTATTCTATAATCTGTTGCAGTAGTGGAAAGGTAATCTGTGCTTCCTTCATAAAAATTAGACAAAACAGGCTTACCATTACTAATCATAGCTTCCACTAACTCCATATTATAATGGTCTCCGTGATTATGAGTTATACAAAGAAAATCGAGGTAAGGTTCTAAGTTTTTGGCTAATCGATGGTCTATATCTATTCCAAAACAACCTGAAGGAGTCTTAACTACAAATCCCATATTATATAGCATCCAAATCTCAGTAGTC
>DATGMV010000264.1:0-7368 GCA_035307185.1 Fermentimonas sp.
CATTGTTGCCGAGAAGAAGAGTGTTTGTCTATTTTGAGGTAGTAGAGGTAGCAGACGTTTTATATCGTGTATGAACCCCATATCCAACATCCTGTCGGCTTCGTCAAGAACAAAGTGGCTAATTCCATCAAGTGAAATATGTTTTTGCGCAATTAAATCTAGTAGTCGCCCAGGGGTGGCAGTAAGTATATCCACTCCTTTTTTCAACTGATCCACTTGAGGTCTTTGATTTACTCCCCCAAAAATCACAGCGTGGCGTACGTCGGTAAATCTACTATAATCTCCGAAACACTCGTCAATCTGTATTGCGAGCTCCCGTGTTGGGGTTAGTATAAGCGCTTTTATTTCGCATCTTATACCTCTAACCTTCGGTTTATTCAACTTCTGAATAATAGGAATTGCAAAAGCCGCAGTCTTGCCTGTTCCGGTTTGAGCTATGCCCAAGATATCCCTCCCGTCGAGTACAACAGGAATCGCTTGCTCTTGTATAGGGGTTGGTGTTTGGTATCCTTTGTTTAATAATGCCTTTAAAATAGGCTCTGAAATATTTAGTTCTGTAAATGTCATATATATATATTGTATCGGCATTTATATACCGATAGAGTATTCCTTTTTTCTCTTTTTTTATTATGTTTAATATTAAAGACAAAAGTAGTACAAATGTTCGACTTTATACTATTATACTTCTTTTGGACTCAACTGTTTTTATATTTTTGTTATATATGTGTACAAATAAACCTATTTTATGTAAGAATCTATCGAATAGACCCACACAAAGTTTTTTCCTGTTTATATCATTTATCATCGAGGTGCTATAATAGCAATTTTCAAATCAATATCTTGTTACAACAAAAATAAAGATCTTTTAAATTGAGATAAATGAAGGTGTTATATTATACGTATTGCAACTTTTACCTCCACAAAGTGTTTAACTGTACAGCAGAGGGCTCAGTAGCACTCGAAATTCTTATTAAATAAAAGAAAAGAAGTTCATTTATATTGCTGTTCTCTGGTTAAAAAAGAGATGAAAATATATATTAAATATATGGTTAGCCTTCGCTGCAAAATGATGGTTAAAGAGGAATTGAAAAAGCTTGGCCTTCATTTTGTTGTGGTAGATTTGGGTGAAGTCGAAATTATTGAAGACCTGACCGAAAGTCAACACGATGCACTGAAAGCAGCGTTAAATAATTCAGGACTTGAATTAATGGACGATAAACGTGCTGTTCTGATTGAAAAAATAAAAAATGTAATAGTCGAAATGGTCCATTATACCGATGAGTTACCCAAAGTAAATTATTCCGATTATATCAGCGAGAAATTAAATTATGATTATACCTATCTTTCTAATTTGTTTTCTGAAGTAAAAGGAATTACTATTCAACAGTATATTATTTTACATAAAATAGAAAGGGTAAAAGAATTGATTTTGTATGAGGAATTAAACCTTACAGAGATTTCATACTTATTGCAATACAGTAGTGTTGCACATTTATCAAACCAGTTTAAAAAAGTTACAGGACTTACTCCAACCCATTTTAAATTGCTGAAGAACAAACGCCGAAACTCTATTGAAGATATCTGATCTTAATCTGTGAACTATGTAACTTAAAAGGTTGAGGGTGTAATTACTTTTAGTTTTGTTCATTGATCTTTGTACAAACAGATTCTTTAAATTCCCAAAAAAAAATATTATGTACTCGTTTGAAAAAGCAGAAATAGAAAAATCCAAATCGCACATTATTGTCGAAATTATAGAATATATGCCCAATGCAGTACTTAGTAAGACTATAATTAAGAAATTGTCGGGTAATATTACAGTTACATCTTTTGATGCAGGAGAGGAATTAGCGGAGAAAACTTCACCATTTGATACTTATATTCAAATTATTGATGGTACTGCTGAACTCTCTATTAATCAAAAAAAATATAAGCTTAAATTAGGCGATGGCATCGTTGTTCCAGCTCATTCGCGACATTGTTTTAATGCTAACGAGCAATTCAAAATGATAGCAACCGTGATAAAAAGCGGATACGAAGATTAGGGTTATTGTCAATTCGCCACAAGAGGGAGCTGTTCTAAAAAGAGCAGCTCTTTTTTTGTGCACTGTTAATATATTACCAAATATTTTATAATTCTTCATGTATACTAAATTGCATTTATTTACATAAAACATGATAAACAGTGATATATGTAATCTTTATCAAACAGTGTGTAATGCATGAAGTCTTAATACATCTTAACTTTGTTAAACATTATTTTCTCTCCGTTTAACGGAGGAGTAATCAATATTAATTTACTAAAACCAATAACTAATGAAGAAAATTTCCTTTCTACTTAAATTGCAGAATACTTTTACGCCAAGGCAGAGAAGATATTTTAGCATGTTAAGTATGTGCTTCTTTCTGATAATACTTACTCTGTCATTCACGCAATGTGAAACTGATGATTACACTGGTGAGATAGAAGGTGTTTGTCCTGAAGTGATTACAACTGATCCGGTAAACGGAGCAACCAATGTATTAACCAACAAGGTTATTACTGCTACTTTCAATGAAATAATGGAGTCGGAGACTATAAACGAAAGTACTTTTTATGTGAAGAACGGTGCCGACATTGTTTCTGGTCAGGTAACTTATAGTGGTATAACAGCTACTTTTACACCTACTTCGTTGCTCGATGCCAATACAGTTTACACTGCAACCGTCACAAGAGGTGCTATGGATCCTATGGGTAATTATATGAGAAATGACACTACTTGGAGTTTTAATACCGGCAGTGCTCCCAGCGTAATACTTACCGATCCTGTTGAAGGTGCTTCGAATGTTGAACTAAATAAAGCTATTACAGCTGACTTTAGTACTCCTATGAATGCTGCAACGGTTAACTCAACTTCCTTTTTACTGAAACAAGGGACCACCAATATTGCTGGGATTGTAACCTATCTTGGAGTGAAAGCAACTTTCACACCTTTGCTTAGTTTATTGCCCAATGAAGTGTACACTGCAACTATCACAAATAGTGTGGAAGATGTAGCCGGAAACCCAATGATTAATGACACTACATGGAGTTTTGCCACTGGTTCACTTTTGTTTGTTACAATAACTGATCCGTTGAATGCAGCCAGTGATGTTCCAACCAATCAAACGGTGAAAGCCACGTTTAACAAAATAATGAACGCTGCAACCATAAATAATTCAACGTTTACCCTTATGCATGGAACTACTCCTGTATTGGGAACAGTAAGTTATGATGGGTATACGGCTGAGTTTGAGTCGCTTGTCGATCTGTTGCCTGGAGAGGAATACACAGCTACAATAACTACCGGTGCAGTTGATTTAACTAATAATTCACTTGCTGCCAATTACATATGGAAGTTTACTACAAAGGAACTTCTCGTACCCGTGTTGCCTGAGATTATCAATACCGACCCCATTGATGAGGCTACTGATGTGGCACTGGATAAAGTAATAACAGCTACTTTCAGCAAAACAATGGACCCCACAACCATAAACTCTTCTACCTTCATCCTAAGAAATGGGTCAATTCAAGTTTTAGGGTTCATAGATTATTCTGGAGTTGAAGGAACTTTTACTCCAAGTACTCTTTTATTACCTGGCACGGTTTATACAGCAACAGTAACTACAGGGGCTAAAGATCTAGAAGGGAATGCATTGTTAGCCGATTCTGTGTGGGGTTTCACAACTACCGCACCTCTTGATCAGTTTACAGTTAATTTATCATCTGATCCATTAGATGGTGGTGATACTAGTGGAGGCGGATCATTCGATCCCGGAGCTTCTGTTACAGTATTGGCTGAGCCTAACACGGGCTACTCATTTGATGAGTGGACTGAAAATGGTATGAGTGTTTCTGAATTAGAGAGCTATACTTTTGTGCTAAACGCTAACAGAACACTTGTGGCTAACTATACTCTTGATCCGGTAGGTCCTGCCGGTCCTTTAGGCATAAATCTTCGTTCAGCTGCTGACTTTGCCATTCTTGCAGGAGCAGGAGTTACAAATACAGGAGTTACTACTCTTGTTACAGGAGATGTAGGTTCATTTCCAACTGCTACTATCAACGGACTGCTTGGAAGTAATGTAAACGGCACGTTATATACGGTAGCCAGTCCTATAGTGGGTACAGCCAAAACAGATCTTACTACCGCTTTTAATGATGCACAGTCGCGATCGTTAGACGCTATCTCATTACCCGGACAGCTTGGTGGACTCACACTTGCCCCCGGCTTGTATGTGAATGCATCAACCAGCGGTATCTCAGGAACAGGTGCTAATGGCATCCTAACTCTCGATGCTGGTGGCAACCCAAATGCAGTATGGATCTTTAAAATGGGTTCAACCCTGATTACCGATGCTGGAACAAGTATTGTACTAGCAGGTGGAGCTCAGGCTAAAAACATTTACTGGTCGGTAGGTACATCAGCTACATTAGGAACCAATTCCGTTTTTTACGGTAATATCCTTGCTGATCAATCTATTACATTAACAAATGGTGTCGAATTGATAGGTCGCGCACTTACTCGTGTAGCATCAGTTACATTAGATACCAATATAGTTACCAAACCTTAACAATTGATGTCAGATGCAGCCTGATCAATCCGGATCAGGCTCTCATCGACTAAAAAAAAGAATCAAATGAAAAAAAATATTTATATTAAAATGTTATTAGTGTTACTGATGTTGTCTGGCATTGCCTCAACATTAATGGCACAGGAAGTTCAAAGAATACAGCCCAAGTTTTGGATAGGTCTCACGGGTGCTGCCAACTACAACATGTACACAGGTACAACCCAAAAATTGAATGAATCATTGATGGCTCCTTCTTCTTTTCATGATGGCTCAGGATTTGGTGGATTAGGTACAATCTTGCTTGAATATCGTCCGATGCCACTTATTGGCTTTATGCTAAATCTTGGTTATGATAATCGAGGAGGAGATTTCGATCAGGTGGAGTCACCCTGTAATTGCCCAGAGGATTTAAATACAGGCTTGAGTTATGCAACCATTCAACCAAGTATACGTATTTCACCTTTCGGACCAGATTTTTATGTTTTTCTGGGTGCTGCATATAATCATAACCTGAATAAATCATTTACTTATACTTTTGATCAGGATAATGGTGATATGTTTAATACTGCAAAAGGCGATTTTAGCAATATTCGCAAGAATCTTTTTTCATCTCATGTAGGTGTTGGTTACGATATTCAGTTGGCATCAGCTGATAGTAGAACACAAGTAGCAATATCTCCTTTTATTTCGTATCATCCTTACTTTGGACAGAAACCACGTGATGTTGAAAGCTGGTCGCTCTCTACTGTACGCGCTGGTATGTCATTTAAATTTGGAAGAGGACCCGAAAACAAAAGAGCTGATAGAGTGGTTGCTCCAGCACCTCCACAAACTATTATTATGCCAATAGTGAAGAGTGATGTTAAATTCGATGTTCGTGCACCACTTACAAACCCGGTTAGAAGAACAATTAATGAGACTTTCCCACTTCGTAATTATATTTTTTTCGAAGAGGGTTCGTCAGCCATTCCCAATCGGTATGTGAAGTTGAATAAAGACAAGGCGTTGCAATTTAATACAGAGAGCCTGCGTGATGCTGATTTTGAAGATCAGTCGGGTAGATCAGGAAGGCAATTGAATGTATATAACAATATTCTGAATGTTTTGGGATATAGAATGCTTCAAAATCCAAGCGCACAGATCTCATTAATTGGATCTTCTGCTGGCAAAGGTACAGCATTGGGTAAAGAATTTGCCGAATCGGTAAAACGTTATCTGGTAGATGTTTTTGGAGTACAAGGTTCAAGAATTGAAACTGAAGGAAGAAGCCAGCCTATAAATCCTTCGGAATCACCTGGTGGTGTTAACTACTTACCGTTACTTCGTGCCGATGATCGTCGTGTTGAAATTGTGAGTAAGTCTGTTGATATGATGACTCCTCTACAAATTATTGCACTGAAAGACAACCCTATGGATAGTCGCGTTTTGTTTACTTCTATATCGGAAAAACAACAGCCACTTAAATCATGGAATGTAAAATTGACCGATGAGAATGGTGTAACACAAAACTTCGGACCGTTTACTGGCGAGCAGGAAAGTGTTTTAGGTAACACAATTCTTGGTAATAGCAATAGAGGTGCATACAAGGTTGTAATGCATGGACTAACCAATGAAGGCGCTGAAGTTAAGACTGAGACTACACTCAATTTAGTGCGTAGCCCCGAATCATCAGAAGAAGAATCTTTACGTTACAGCATTCTGTTTGACTTTGACAAGTTTGGGACCGTAAATACATACGAAAAATTTCTGACAGAAGTTATAGCTCCCCGAATTGAGAATAATAGTAAAGTTATTATTAGTGGGCATACCGATGTTATTGGTAATGAAGAATATAATCTGAATCTTTCTAAACAGAGAGCGAGTGAGACAGAAAATATTTTATCAAGAGCAGTAAAGAGTTCAGGTAAGAACGGTGTGAATTTTCATACAAATGCTTTTGGAGATGATACAAGTAGAGCTCCTTTCGATAATAAACTACCGGAAGAAAGATTTTATAACCGTACAGTCATAATTGATATTGAAAAGATGAAGTAAATAACGATTTTACATTCATAAAATGACAAATGATCCTCATAGAATTATATTTTATGAGGATCATTTTTGTTTAAGAAGTTTCCCGAATCAAATGTCTCTATTGTATGTTATTATAAAGGGGAGTATTTATATCTTTATAAAACTAAAAATATATTATTGGTTGTAAGCTGTTAGACTTTATAATGGCAGTTAGCTGTAGCAATAAAGTTGCCTTCACTCTTATACTTTCAGTTGTAATAATAAGTAGTTCGTTTTCACAATGCGTTTTACTCTGTTATTAAATCTATTACTTTTTCAGGTCTTACGTCGTTGTTTATCCAAAGATCTTCTAGAATCTTAGCCCCTTCAAGCGATACACCATAATCCTCCAATCTTTTAACCGTCTCGAGCGAATCAACTTGCAATGCATTAAATAGGTGAGGTATGGGCGATTTTACAATCCGCTCCATAATAATAGTATCAACTTTAGGGCTAGCTTGCTGCTGAACAACAAATAGCCCAGAGATGATAGGTGACACTAGTACAGCTACCCAAAATATCTTCTTTTTGAAATGCTTTTTAAGCACTTCCCAGTTTATTATTATATGCAACATGGAGAGGATCACCAAGAACAACCCCATAAATTCATGCAAAACCTCAGTGTAACCATCCATTATATGGAAGAACATCATGATGCCTGAAATGCCTGTAATTACGAAAGTGAGGGTAATAAGAGGTGTTATATATTTTCTGTTTAGTTTC
>DATGMV010000265.1:0-5997 GCA_035307185.1 Fermentimonas sp.
ATTGATATGCCCGGCCTTGAGATACCCTCAATAGATCAAGATCAGTATCGCGTAGTTGCCGAATTGAACCAGCTTATTTGGGATGGTGGAAGAGTAACGGCACAGAAGAAAAGTGTTGAAGCAAATGCAGAGATACAGAAAAAACAACTCGACAGTGAAGTTTACGCACTTAAAGAGCGAGTAAACAATCTCTTTTTTGGTATTTTACTAATGAAGGGAAGATTAAATCAACAGACAATTCTCGAAAAAGAACTTCAGCGTAATTACGACAATGTACAGGTATATGTACAAAACGGCCTTGCTAATAATGGCGACTTGAATGTTGTTAGGGTTGAACAAATTAAGGCGAATCAGCAACGCGTCCAAATCGAATCAACTCTCGAAGCATACATTCAAATGTTGTCGGTATTGATAGGAGAACAACTTAGCTTAAACACTGAATTTGTTAAGCCAGATAACTCTGACACAATTATTTCACCTGTAATAAATAGACCCGAATTAGCAATGTTTGAAGCTCAAGAACGTGCGGTTGAAACACAAAAGTCTTTGCTCAATGCAAAACTGAGGCCTACAATTGGAGCTTTTGCTCAGGGAGGTTACGGCAAACCGGGTTTAAATATGTTCGATAGCGAATTTACACCCTATTTTATTGGAGGTGTGCGTATCTCGTGGAACTTTGGGAACTTATATACGTCGAAAAACGACAAGAAGAAGCTCGATTTACAAAAGCAGTCGGTTAATTCAAAAAGAGAGACTTTTCTTTATAATCTCAATATGGTAATTCCACAGCAACTTATAGAAATAAACAAATTGAATAAAACAATGCAGTACGACGAAGAGATTATAAACCTTCAAACTCAGATTCGTAAAGCAAGTGAACTTAAAGTAGAAAATGGTACAATGACTGTTTCGGAGCTAATGAAAGATATTAATGCAGAAGAAGTTGCTAAACAGGCAAAATTACTTCACGAAATTCAACATCTTATGTCGCTTTATTCGTTAAAATATACAACAAATTAAAACTAAATACATCATAATAATTATGAAACTATTTATAACACTTACAACAATATCAGTTTCTCTTCTAATGCTTTCGTGCAGGAATGGCGAAAGTGATTTCGATGCTACAGGGTCTTTTGAAGCAACAGAAGTTATTGTTTCCTCTCAGGCAAACGGACGCATTTTAGAGTTTAATCTAAACGAAGGCGATCAGTTGCAGGAGGGACAAGTAGTGGGGTTTACAGACAGTACACAGCTCTATCTTCAAAAGATGAGCCTTCTGTCCAATGTGCGAGGTGTAAGGGCACAACAACCCGATATTAGTAAACAAACAGCTGCAGTACAAGAGCAAATAAATACTCTCGAAAGAGAAAAAGCACGTGTTCAAAGATTGCTTGAGTCAAATGCTGCCAATCAAAAACAGCTCGATGATATAGAGTCTCAGCTCGAAATACAAAACAAACAACTTCAGGCACTAACATCCACTCTTCAAAAGAGCAGTGCAAATATCTCCGCACAAAGTTCAACACTCGATATTCAGGTAGCACAAATTGAAGATCAGTTAGAAAAAACACGTATAATTAGTCCGATTACCGGCACGGTACTCAATCGCTACGCAACGGAGGGTGAACTTGCCACAATTGGAAAACCACTCTTTAAGATTGCCGATATCAACAATATGTATCTCAGGGCATATGTAACAAACGATCAGCTTGGACAAATAAAACTCAACGACAAAGTTATTGTGAAGGTGGATGACGGAAAGGGTGAAATGAAGTCTTACTCAGGTACTATATCTTGGATATCCAGTAAATCAGAATTCACACCTAAAACAATTCAAACTAAAAATGAGCGAGCAAATCTGGTTTACGCTATTAAAATTGCAGTACACAACGATGGGTATATAAAAATTGGGATGTATGGAGAAGTAAAATTTTAATCAAAATGATTGAAGTAAAAGATTTACATAAAAGTTACGGTAAGGGCGGTAAGACAAAGGCAATAAGCGGAATATCTTTCAATGTTGATGATGGAGAGATATTTGGCGTAATCGGACCCGATGGTGCTGGTAAGTCAACCCTATTTAGAATTCTCACCTCTTTGATTTTACCAGATAGCGGCTCAGCAATTATGAACGGATACGATGTAGTAAAAGATTATCGTAAAATCAGACAGATCATTGGATATATGCCGGGCAGGTTCTCTCTGTATCAGGATCTGAGCGTTGAGGAAAACCTGAAGTTCTTTGCAACTCTTTTTAATACAACAATAGAAGAGAATTATCTTCTGATCAAAGATATATATCAACAGATTGAGCCTTTTAAAAAACGACGTGCCGGTGCACTTTCAGGAGGAATGAAACAGAAACTGGCTTTGAGCTGCGCTCTCATTCATAAACCGGAGATACTTATTCTTGATGAGCCCACAACAGGAGTGGATCCGGTATCTCGAAAGGAGTTCTGGGATATGCTTGCTCGTCTAAAGGAACAAGGAATTATCATTCTGGTTTCAACTGCATATATGGACGAGGCAAGCAGGTGCGATCGCATTGCACTGATTCGCAACGGGAAATTTATTGCATCGGACGCACCTCAGGGAATTATTGAAGATTACTCAGAAACACTATGGGCTGTAGAAGGGAGCAGAATGTCGACACTACTAAAAGAACTGCGGAATTACAATAAGGTTAAGAGCAGTTTTGCTTTTGGAGATAAAATACATATTACTGTAGATGAGGGTTTACAAACAGGCGAACTTATACAATATCTGTCAGACAAAGAGTTCAAAGATGTAAATATAACACCAATTGAGCCAACTGTAGAAGATTGTTTTATGGCATTAACAAGTAAATAATATGAGCAATAGAGTAATAGAGGTATCAAATCTCACTAAAAAGTTTGGCAATTTCACAGCTGTGGATCATATAACTTTTGATGTTATGGAGGGTGAAATATTTGGATTCTTAGGTGCCAACGGTGCAGGTAAAACTACTGCTATGCAGATGCTGTGCGGTATTAGTATGCCAACTGCAGGAGAAGGAACAGTGGCCGGTTACGACATCATAAAAGAAAATGAACTTATTAAACGAAATATTGGCTATATGAGCCAAAAATTCTCTTTATATGAAGACTTGAAAGTATGGGAAAATATCAGGTTGTTTGGTGGTATTTACGGACTCAAAGATAAAGAAATTGCAGTAAAGACCGACGAACTTTTAAAACAACTTGATTTTGAACAGGAGCGTAACACTTTGGTGAAATATTTACCATTAGGATGGAAACAGAAGCTTGCATTCTCAGTAGCAATATTTCATGAACCAAAGATTGTCTTTCTTGATGAACCAACTGGAGGAGTAGATCCGGTAATGAGGCGACAGTTCTGGGAGATGATTTATGATGCTGCCGACAGGGGTATAACTGTATTCGTAACCACTCACTACATGGACGAAGCTGAATATTGCAATCGAGTATCAATAATGGTGGATGGCCGTATTGATGCACTTGATTCACCTTCAGCATTACGTAAACAGTTCAGTGTTGATTCAATGGATGAAGTTTTCAGACAACTTGCCCGTAAAGCAGAAAGGGGAGAATAATGAAACAGTTTGTAGCATTTGTAAATAAAGAGTTCCTGCATATTATTCGCGATAACAGAACATTGCTTATAATCATTGGTATGCCAATTGTGGAGATCCTACTATTTGGATTTGCAATAAATATGGAAGTACAAAATATACGAGTGGCATTTTACGATCCTTCACCCGACGCATTTACAACCGGCATCGCCGAACGCATAAAACAAAACTCATATTTTAGCTATCAAGGTTATATGCACTCGATGGAAGAAATGGAAGAAGAATTGCGAAAAGGAGAACTCGATTTGGCTGTGGTATTTCAGCAGAATTTCCGAAAGGATTTAGTTCATTCAGGTAATGCAGCTATTCAATTGCTATCCAATAGCTCTGACCCTAACAGAGGGTCTATAACGGCAACATATGCAACAGCCATCATTGCGGGATATCAGCAAGAACAAATGGAATTGGTGAATATACCTTTTCAGATACAAACAGAGAATAGGATGATCTATAATCCACAAATGAAATCAGCATATATGTTTGTACCGGGTATCATGGGGTTAGTGCTTATGATTATTTGTACAATTATGACAGCAGTTTCCATTGTGCGTGAAAAAGAGAGGGGTACTATGGAGGTTCTTCTTGCATCTCCTCTAAAACAAGGTACAATGATATTTGCCAAAACTATTCCATATATGGTTATTTCTTTTATAGACTTTATAATTATCCTTTTGCTGAGCTATTATGTGCTTGATGTGCCTGTGGGCGGTAATTTGCTACTTCTCTCTCTTATTGCAATCATATACATTGGTCTGACTCTCTCATATGGTCTGACAGTTTCCACTCTGGTTGACAAGCAGGTTAACGCGGTAATATTTTCAGCAATAACCTCTATGATACCAGTACTGATGCTTTCAGGGATGATTTTCCCGGTAGACAATATGCCTGCTGTACTTAAAGCTCTATCTTCTGTAGTACCCGCACGCTGGTTTATAGATGCAGTACGCAAGGTTATGATTCAGGGACAGGGTGTTATTATGGTATGGAAAGAGATATTAATACTGATTGGAATGACAGTTTTTTTGCTAACCGTAACAATTGCAAATAGTAAAAAGCGACTTGAATAAAATAATTCATAACTCATATATGAAGACTATTAAATTTTTAATCGAGAAAGAGTTTAAACAGATGTTTAGGAATTCGCTTATTCCAAGGCTAATTATACTATTCCCAACAATGGTGCTGCTGGTGTTTCCTTGGGCAGTAAGCTTCGAGGTGAATAACATCAAAATAGATATAGTAGATCATAGCAAAAGTGTATATTCCAAAAGATTAACCGATAAAGTAGCTGCTTCAAAGTATTTTATTTTAAATGACACCCCGTTAGATTATAACGCTGCTATTTACAACATGGATAATGGCGAAACAGACATGATACTCGAGATACCCTCATCATTCGATAAAGAAATTGTTAAAAGCCAAACATCTTCTGTTGGAGTTTCTGTTAACTCTGTCAACGGTACACAAGGTTTGCTCGGTAGTAACTATATTATGCAGATTGTAAACGACTTCTCTTCGGATTTGCGCACAGAATTAGTAAACACACTGCCTAATCAATCGCACACTTCATTAATGAGAATGCCAAAAATTGATATTATACCACATTACAAATACAATCCCGGGCTCGATTATAAAAACTTTATGATACCGGGCTTTATGGTGTTACTGTTAACAATTTTGTGTGGTATACTACCAGCTTTAAACATAGTGATGGAAAAAGAAAATGGCACCATCAATCAGATAAATGTAACTCCAGTTAGCAAAGCAGGCTTTATTCTCGCTAAGCTTATACCATATTGGGTTGTAGGGCTGGTTGTAATGATTATATCTGTTGTTCTGTCATACATATTATACGGACTGTGGCCTGCCGGTAGTATTATTGCCATACTATTTTCAGCAATAGTTTTCATACTATCCATCTCAGGTTTTGGAATCATAATATCTAATTACTCCGAAACAATGCAGCAGGCAAGTTTTCTGGTTATGTTTTTTATTTTGATTCTTATTTTATTAGGAGGAATGTTTACTCCTGTGTCAAGTATGCCTACATGGGCTCAAACAATTGCAGCTGTTAATCCGTTCAATTACTTAACAAAAACTTTTCGTATGATTTATTTGAATGGCAGTACATTGCGTGATGTATCGGGCAATTTGTTTGCATTAGTAATTATTGCTTTAGTATTGAATGGATGGGCAGTTTTCAGTTATAGGAAGAGGGGTTGAACACATAAAGCAGCAGCCCCCAGTACGCCCGTATTCTGTAGATCAGAAGTAAGTATCTTTAGTTTTTTTACTGAGTTTGGATATGGGAAGTTTTGCAATCCTTCATACATCGATTCTTTAAATAAATTGTAGGACTGAGA
>DATGMV010000266.1:0-13785 GCA_035307185.1 Fermentimonas sp.
TTATATTCAGGTGGTTATAGCATAGGGGTTCCACCTCTTCCCATTCCGAACAGAGAAGTTAAGCCCTATAGCGCCGATGGTACTGCGTAACAGTGGGAGAGTAGGTCGCCGCCGACCTTTAAAGATAAAGCCGATAAGTTGTAAAAAACTTGTCGGCTTTTTTTGTGAAAGAAGGGGAAGGGAATTTGATTTTGTACTGGGCAATATAGCATTTGTAATCAGGTGTGTAGTCAAAACCCTATCCTTGAACCAGTTCGGCATATAGGCTGCCATGGGCAACATTGTGTTGCAATGATCTTATAGCAGGAATATTCTCAAAGTCCTTTCCTATATTCTAGAGGTGTAATACCAGTCCTTTTTTAAAAACCCTATTGAAATAATAGGTGTTTTCAAAAGAAAGGGCAAAAGCTATATCCTTAATAGACTGATTTCCTGTGGCTATCATTAATTGTGCCTTCTCTATTTTCTTTTGATTTATGTATTGGATCGGTGTTGTATGTACTTCATTTTTAAAAAGCCGGATAAAGTGATCTTTTGATAAGCAACAAATATTAGTCATTTCTTCCATTGTAATCACTTTATCAACATTTTTACGGATAAAGCGTAATACTTTCAAAATTCGATTATCTGTGATTTCATATTTATTTGTGGCGCATTTAGAAAATCGTGCAAGTAACTGAAAAAGAATACCTTTTATCTCCAGCATGAGATGTAGCGGATTTGGCTGTGAAGATTGATGCTTTGCATTAAATGTGGGGTATCATCATATGCTGATGGATCGTATTGCTTTAATTCTCTATTTGGATTCACTTTAGCTAATTGTTCTATCAGCATGGCGTCCAAATTTGTTGCAGCTATCTGTATCGGATACAAATAGTCCTCTAAAATTCGTTGGCTTGATGATTGATTTTCATATAATGAATATAATATAGTGTGAAATATTCATCACATTCATAACTATGCAGCATAAATGGAGGAATCATGTATAAATATCCAGGAGTCAATTCTTGCACCTCATGGTTTGGTAGATGTAATTTGGCCATCCCTTCTTTAACCAGATAAATACGGGCAAAAGGGCTATGAATATTTTTATAATTCCAATCTGCATGGTGGGTTGCAAATCCTACATTTAGTAGGATAAACTCAGAAGTATCTAAATCCTTCATACGTCTATTTTATTAAAAGTTATTTATTCAGTTATTTAGCTCCTATCTAAAAAGCCTTAAAGTCGATATCGTATTATTCTATGCGGATATAATATTAACGTTTTTTAACGAGAAAGATGTTAATTTGTATAAACGATTATTAGAAATGAGTAAATCAGCTAGGGCAGCAATTGTTTAAGTTTAAAATAAGGAATAGACTTTTCAAAATTAAAACAAGAAATGACTTACCATAATTATAATTACTAACCTTTAAAAATATAATGCCTATGGAGCTGCAGAGAAACACAAACTTAATCTTGAGGTGGAAACATATTAAAAAAGACAATCTGAATTATTCACCATCTCTTGTGAGTACCAAACAGAATGTTTAAAACCTTTGAAAACGAAAGATTATGAAAAAAACCACACAAGCCTTTTTTTTAGAGACAAAGGAAATCTTTAGAAAAATAATATTCCTTTCTGCTATACTCTTGTTTTTTGGAGTCTTGGCAAATGCAGAATCAAGCAAATCAGCTTATTTGAAAAACATTGATCAGCAATCTTCACTAAGAAAAATTACTGGAATTGTTGTAGATGAAATGACGAAAGAACCGATAATAGGAGCGAGTATTATTATAGAAGGTACTGCAATCGGCACCATTACTAATGTTAATGGAGGCTTCACATTAGAAGTTCCATTAAATTCTCGATTACTAATCTCTTTTATCGGATATCAAATAGTGAATATTCCAGTAGAAAATGATGTTATTTTTAACATTCAACTGAAAGAAGATGCGAAAAACTTGGATGAAGTAGTTATCATAGGGTTTGGAATTCAAAAGAAAGTAAACCTTACTGGTTCTGTATCTTCCATATCATCTGATGAATTGGCCAAAAAGCCAGTTATAATGACATCGCAGGCAATTGCTGGATTAGCTCCAGGATTAAGTGTGCTTCAAACATCTGGCCGTCCTGGAACAGGGGCAGTAGTGAGAATTCGTGGTACTGGGACTTTTTCAAGTGCAGGAAATGGACCTTTAATATTAATCGATGGTCTTGCTGGAAATATTGATGATATATCACCAGAAGATATACAGAGTATCTCTTTTCTCAAAGATGCTGCATCCGCCTCTATATATGGTAATCGTGCTGCCAATGGATTAATTCTTATTGAAACAAAAAAGGGTACACCAGGAAAAACGATTGTTACTTATAACAACTCATTTGGTTGGCAAAACGCAACGGAACTTCCTGGTTTTTTACCCTCTTGGGAATATGCTACATATTACAATGAGGCCATGACAAATATGGGACGACCACAGGCATATTCACCTGATCAAATAGAGAAATACCGAGATGGATCCGATCCTGATAATTATCCTAATGTAAATCATCTCAAAAATTTAGTGGAAAGTGGCTCAGGGTTTCAACAACGGCATACTGCAGGTATTCAGAGTGGAAATGAATCTACAAGCTATAATCTTTCGCTTGGATATTCAAAGCAAGATGGTATGACAGATGAAACTTCTAATGAACGTTCTACCGCACTATTTACGATGAAAAGTAAAATGACAAAGGAGCTAACACTTAATTTGAACATGAATGCTTATAATCAAGAGTATAAATCTCCTATAGGCGAACCACAAAGCATTGATGGAATGATAGGTTACGCCGTTCGAGAAGGACCAATTTTGCAGGTGAAAAATCGGATGGCACATTTGGCTATCAGGACAACTATAGCCCGGAAGCCTGGATGGCAAGCGAATCATTTATTAATAACAACTCTAAAAAAATCAATGCTTCTGGACAATTAACTTGGGAAACTCCTATTGATGGACTCTCCTTTAGTGGAAAAGCAGGTCTCAGTTATTATACAACTTATGATAAAACATTTCGTGCCGAAACATTTTTTGACAATAGCAAAACAGTTGGTCCTAATACCCTGAAAATATATTCAGCTAATAACATGTATATATATTATGAAGCGCTGGCCAACTATAATAAGCAACTTGGATCTCATTCATTAAAACTCCTTGCAGGCACATCGGCTGAAGCGTCAGACGATCGAAACGTTGAAGGTAGTAGAAACACATTTCCTAATAATTATTTATATGAACTTGGTTCTGGCGATGCTTCAACAGCTTCCAATCTTAGTAATTTGAACGAATATGCTCTTTTATCTATTTTTGCTCGTTTGAATTACTCATGGAAAGATCGCTATCTACTTGAAGGTAATATTCGATATGATGGTTCTTCTCGTTTTGCTAAAGATTCTCGCTGGGGCGTGTTCCCATCTGTCTCTGGCGGCTGGAGAATATCTGAAGAGGATTTCTGGCGAGGCTCAAAAATAAACAGTCTAATAGACAATCTTAAATTACGTATATCTTGGGGAACGCTGGGAAATCAAAATATTGGTACTTATCCCTACCAACAAACATGTATTCTAGGACAAAATTATCCATTAGGTAATCCTGCAACACTTCAGTCTGGTGCTCGTATGGTTAGATTTAATAATCCTAAAGTGAGCTGGGAGACAACGAGTATAACTGACGTTGGATTGGATTTTAGTCTTTTTAATGGAATGTTTACTGGTGTTGTTGATTATTTCTACAAATACACCTCAGATATCCTTTCAGCAGTTGAAAGAGCTGGGATTATGGGGCGTGATGTTGGGCAATCCAATGTAGGTGCTGTATCTAATGAGGGTATTGAATTAATGCTAAGCTATAATGGAAATATTGGTAGAGATTTAAAAGTCAGTGTTACTCCCAACTTTACATATGTAAAGAATGCTGTTAAACAATTAGCTGATGGCGCCACTAAAGAAATTAATAATAATCGGATAGTAGGTCAACCTCTGGGTATTATTTATGGATTTAAAACAAATGGTTTATTTGTAGATCAAGCAGAAATTGATGCTGCTCCGAATCAGTTAGTAGGAAAGAGTAATCTTAAACCAGGCTATGTGCGGTATGAAGATATAAGTGGACCTGATGGAGTGCCTGATGGAAAAGTTGATGCAACCTTCGATCGTACAGTTTTAGGGTCAACTACTCCGAAATTCTATTATGGTTTAAATCTTTCTGCATCCTACAAAGGCTTTGACTTCTCTGCACTTTTACAAGGTCTTGGTGGTCATAAACGCTTGATTGGTTCTTATATGGCCTATGCTTTCTATAATGGTGGTCAAATACAGAGATGGCAAGTAGATGAACGTTGGACAGAAGCTAATCCAAATAAATGGGCAGAATACCCACGTTTGGAAACCCTGAACATGAACAATGCCAATCTCCAAACTTCTAATTATTGGGTAAGAGACGCCAGTTTTCTCCGCATAAAAAATGTACAACTAGGGTATACTATCCCTCAGGCAATTACTGAACGGGTTGGTATAAGTAACGTACGCATTTATGTGAGTGGGCAGAATTTGTATACGTTTAACTCCTTCTACAAAGGATGGGATCCTGAGAACGAAATTGACACAGGCGATTCTCCTTCTTACTATCCAATCAATAGTATCTATTCTTTTGGATTTAATTTAAAGTTTTAAGCTGTAATTTGACTAAATGAAAATAGTATGAAAAAGCGATATATTCAATCAATAGGAATAAAGGCTTGTTTATTAATCGGTACCGTATTGCTCGGAACAACAAGCTGTTCAGACTTTTTGGATAAACAACCACCTGCTGATATCTCGGATAATAGTTTTTGGACTGGAGAAGGTGATGCTAAACTAGCATTAGTGGGATGTTATAGATTTCAGACAGGTTGGTCACATGAGGATTTCGCCACTCCCCAGGGTTTACTTTATTTGGATTTTGCTGGAGGCCATGGTGTTGAAAAAGAAAATTTCACTACCCAGGGAATGGCCAGTTCTAATACAGTAGCCACAAGTGGACAAGTAGAATGGTTTTGGAAAAACGCATATATCCAGATAGCACATTACAATACTTTTCTTGATAATATTGATAATTGTCCTATGGATGAATCAAAGAGAAAACTTTGGGTGGCAGAGGTAAAATGTTTACGTGCCTATTATTTCTTGTATTTGGCATTTCACTATAAGGATGTCCCCATGCCATTAAAAACATTAACTGTTACTGAAGCCAATAGTATTCCTCAAACCCCACAGATAGATGTTTATGCTCAGTCAGAAAAAGATCTATTGGAGGCAATTCCGCTGCTGAAGATTTCTCATGCCTCGGAAGACTATGGGCGACATACGAAGGGATCCGCACGTGTCATCTTAAGTCGTATCTATATGGCTCAGAATAAATATATGGAGGCAGCTTCTGTTCTTAAAGACATTATTGATTCCGAACAATACGAAATAGATAGACGCAATGGTGATAATAGCTATGAAAAGCTGTTCCAATTAGGTGGTGAATATAGCCCAGAGACGATATTCTGTATACCAGGTGTAAAAGATCTATATACAAATTCCCGTTATCAATATCTTTATCCGGAAGCTCTCTACGGCGGTTGGCATCAATTTGCTCCATACAATGAACTAGTACGCGAATATTTCTGTACAGATGGAAAAGATATCCATACATCAACAATTTATGATGATAATGATCCATATGCAAATCGAGATCTTCGTTTATATGCATCATACTTTTTACCACCACTTGGCACTTTCCCAGGAACGAAGTACAATGATAAAGTCTACGATTGTTTCAAAGGAGCAAATACATCCGACAGCTATAATCGATATACCTTATTTAATGGTTATTGCCCAAAGAAGGGTTGTGATCCACAAATAACTAATAATTTAGGGTCAACATATACCTATACTCCTTTGATGCGCTATGCTGAAGTTTTACTGAGTTATTTGGAAGTTGTTAATGAGTCCGCACCAAATACAATAAACAATCTCTACTTGATTTTACAATAAATAGCATTAGAAGCCGCGTAAATTTACCGCCAATATTGCTTTCCGAAGTATCTTCACAGGAGTTGTTGAGAAAGGCAGTACGTAAGGAAAGGCGTGTGGAATTGGCCTTTGAAGGTTTTCGTTATTTTGATGTTCTTCGGTGGGGCACAGCAATGGAAGAGTTAAATCATACTTTTACCGGGGTTAAGTTATCGAATGATCCTACTGCACCTAATTATCGAGGAAGTGGTGCAACTGCATCTCCTGTTGATGAGAATATGTATTATCAATTTGAGGTGCTAACTTGGTCTGCGCATAACAGATATTTTCCTATACCTCAAAGCGAACTAAATATCAATAAAAGCCTCAAACCACAAGAAGGATACAATTGATGAGTCGTGGTTTAGTGTAAAATAGATATTTTAACTTTACCAGTGACAATTATCCAGGGGAGGTTGTTCTGGTAAAGTTTAATTTCATAACGAAGGTTTTTTTTCCCTTTTATGGTTCCTCCATATTAGTTACATATTATTCTATTGAAGGTCTTTGTTGTGTTATAATAGGATTGTAAATATCTAACTTAATGAAGGAATGAGTTCAATATTTTGAAAATCAAAGAAAGGTTACAGAATCATATTTTGCTTTAATATGTTTGAATAATACCAGCCAATCAGGAATGAATACTTACAGGGGCACTTTTGATAAGATACAAAGGGAGTTCGGAATCGTTGCTTTTTATGTTGATAGAAGTAATGGTTATTAAGGGGTCGCAGTTGCCTCTTAACCCATAAAGTAGACAACCTCGCAGGGGCTGATTCCATCTGGACATTTGTCAAAGACAGGTGCTTTAAAATATTATTCAGGGGGAATGACTTATAGGAAAAGCACAAACCTTTCATTTACAGAAGGACGTAGGTAGGTATTACTGAATTTAGGTGAAGTTATTGCTACTTTTGAAGTGAAAATTAATGAAAAGTCTATTGGTATTCTTATGAGTCCGCCCTATGAAATAGATATTACAGATTTCGTAAAACCAGGAGTTAATAAGGTGAAGGAGCTTGTTTATAGCACCCTATCCAATCATTATCAAACTATTCCAACTCCATAAAGAGGTGAGCCTGTTGCAGGAATTCTTGGCCCAGTGCAGGTAAGTATATATTAAGAATAATAGAATTTTAAATTTCATATTAAGTAAAATAAATATAATTCGTTTTAAATTTATAGAAATGAGAAAACTAAGTTTTTATTTGTTGCTGATAGGAACATTATTAATGTCGTGTGCTCCTAAGCATGAAGAAATGATGGTAGGGCAATTTGAACCCACTTGGGAATCACTGTCCCAGTACGGACAAGCTCCTGATTGGTTTAGAGACGCAAAATTTGGTATTTGGGCACATTGGGGGCCTCAATGCCAACCAGAACAAGGTGACTGGTATGCCCGTGGGATGTATGATGAGGGCAGTCACCAATATAGATGGCACGTAGAAAACTATGGACATCCTTCTGAATTTGGTTTCAAAGACGTAATTAATATCTGGAAGGCAGAGAAGTGGAATCCTGAAAAGTTAATGGCATTGTACAAAAAGGTTGGTGCAAAATACTTTTTCACCTTAGGAAACCATCATGACAACTTTGATCTTTGGGACAGTAAATACCACAAATGGAATTCTGTGAATATGGGTCCAAAGAAAGATATCGTGGGCGGATGGGAAAAAGCTGCCCGTGCTAATGATATGTATTTCGGTATAAGTATCCATTCGGCCCATGCTTGGACATGGTATGAGACTTCGCAACGATCGGATAAAGAAGGTCCTAAAGCAGGAGTCCCCTACGATGGGAAGTTGACCAAAGAAGATGGTAAAGGAAAATGGTGGGAAGGATATGATCCACAAGAATTGTACGCTCAAAATCACCCCTTGAGTGAGGAGAGTAGAAATACACATAAGATACATAGTCAATGGGGTTGGGAGAATGGTGCTTCTGTACCTTCTGAGGAGTATTGTCAAAATTTCTTTGATCGGAATGTGGATATGATGAATAAGTACAATCCAGATTTGGTATATTATGACGACACAAGCATGCCATTATGGCCTGTTAGTGACGCTGGATTGCGTGCTGTTACACATTTCTACAACAAGAGTTTGGAAGAGAATGATGGCGAAAATGAAGTAGTCGTTTTTGCTAAAATTCTTACTGAAGAACAAAAAGAATGTCTTGTTTGGGATGTGGAAAAGGGGATACCCGATCAAATACAGGAGAAACCATGGCAAACTTGTACCTGCCTTGGTCATTGGCATTATGAGAAGTCTGTTTATGATAACAATAGATATAAATCTGCGAAAACAGTTGTTCATATGTTGATAGATATTATCAGTAAAAATGGTAATATGTTGTTAAGCGTACCTATGCGCGGTGATGGAACAATTGACGATAAAGAAGAAGCTATATTGAATGATATTGCTGCTTGGATGGATGTTAACAAAGAAGGAGTCTTTGGCACAAGACCTTGGATAATTTTTGGAGAAGGACCAGTTGCAGATGCATCTAACCCTTTATATGCTCAAGGTTTTAATGAGGGGAAACACAAACCTTATACCGCTGAGGATATTCGATTTGTAACAAAAGACGATGCATTATATGCTCATATATTGGCTTGGCCTAAAGATGGTCAACTTATAATAAAGTCATTATCACAGAATAATACTTATTTTAAGGAAACGATTAAAAACATTCAGCTTTTGGGTACGGATGAGAATATCTCATTCCAAAGATCGGATGAAGGATTGAGGATTACCCTTCCAAATCAGATGAAGCCAAATGATATATCATTTACTTTAAAAATTAGTATATAAGAAATTAATAGGATGTATACATATGGTTTTTTTTAAAATAGAATGTACATATAGCAAGATAGTTAAAAAGCATTGTGCCATAAAAGAGGCTGTCCAAAAATGCAGCCTCTTTTTTGTATGTTGAGCATGATATTTATTTTGTATGGTGCAAGTTCATGCATGTGCCAAGTTGATAGAAAATATTAGCGATTGACAAATGGATTATGGGTGATATAGATTTGAAAGAAATTATTAACAGATTTTAAGTTCTGACAAACAGAAATCTGATATAAAACTCAAAAGAGAGGGTAGCCATGAAATGGATTGGGAGCACCCAGCCAATATTCAACGCAACCCGAAAGCTTAAAGCATGTTGGTCGTAGAGAAAGGTTAGTATCTTTTTTCAACCTGCGCGATAAATGTTTGTTTTTGCAATTGCTGGAATAACTTTTACCTTTAGTGCTATCTTTATTCATGGGGTAGTTGGACTTTACTCTTTAATAGGGATTTCTGTGGCTATGTCCATTATGTTCCGAACAATATATGGTATTGCATTAAGAGATATGAGAGATGAAGCATAATTTGGATCAGCTGGACTTTTAATGGCCATTGTGGGAGGAGCTTTACTACCTCCAATACAAGATTCAATTCTTGATATAGGCGGGTATGGCTTTGCTGATGTATCCATACTTGGAGTACCTGAAGTAAATTTCTCTTTTGTTTTACCAATATTATGTTTGGCAGTAGTCGTAATATACAGTTACAGAGTGGAGGAAATTCATCTCAAGCAATAATAAAGAAGTTGTATGCTAATATTTGTTGAATAAATGTAAGGTCAACTTATTTATCTGCTGTAAAGACTTAACAAAGAGTTCATTTTATAATAAAAAACGGCAGTTTAGCTGCGTACAAAATAAAAACAGTCACTTTATTCAAATATCAAAAGTTATGTGTAATTCATGTAGAACAACAGTGGGTGCTTTTTTACCAGGTAACAGCACCGTTGAGATGAGAGAAGTTGAGATTCCGGCTCCAGGCCATGGGCAAGTAATTATAAAGACAAAATCTTCTACTATTTGCGGGTCAGATATTCGTGCAATTTATAATGAGCATTTGGGTAAAGGCCCCGAGGCTTATCAGAACAAAGTCGCTGGTCATGAACCAAGTGGGCAAATAATAGAGTGTGGTCCAGGGTTGAAAAGATTTAAAAAGGGTGATAGAGTAATTGTTTATCATATTTCAGGCTGTGGTGTTTGCAAAGATTGTCGTCGTGGGTATATGATTTCGTGCAGTTCAGAACATCGTGCTGCTTACGGGTGGCAAAGAGATGGTGGTATGGCAGAATATATTTTAGCAGATGAAAAAGATCTTGTGATGTTACCCGATGAATTAACCTATACGGATGGAGCTCAGGTTGCTTGCGGATTTGGTACTGTTTACGAAGGCCTTGAGAAAATAGGTATATCAGGTAATGATCAAGTTTTAATCACAGGGTTAGGTCCTGTCGGCTTAGCCGCTTGTATGCTTGCAAAAGCGCTGGGCGCAAATAAAATTGTGGCTACAGATATAAGTGAGGAGCGTTGCCAAATAGCTTTGGATAAGGGATTGGCCGACGAAGTGTTTGTTTCGGGCGATGATTCTTTCGAAACAGCAATGGCCGCTTCAGGAGGTTTAGGATATGAAAAAACAGTTGACTGTTCCGGGCACACTACTGCTCGTCAATTATGCATTCGAGCGACTCGCCAATGGGGCAAAATGGTTTTAATTGGTGAAGGGGGTACTCTAGAAATTAATCCTTCTCCAGATGTTATTCACGATCAGAAAACTATTTACGGATCATGGGTAACTTCCATTTGGAAAATGGAGGAATTGGTTGAACGAATTGTAAGGTGGGGGATTCACCCCGAAGATTTGGTAACACATAGATTTACTTTAGATCAAGCCGACCAAGCCTATGAACTTATGGCAAGTGGGAAATGTGGAAAGGTTGCGGTTGTTTTTGATGAAGAGATTAAATAGAGCTTGTTACTTCAGATCATTTATCAAGAAGTTTAAAAAGCAATGAAAAAGATAAAAGCTTTACATACGGAGCTTTCATTCCTTTTGGATCATATGCAAACTTGCTTAGTCTTGAGGTTTTATGATGAACAAGATTAAAGGAATGTTTTAAATTTGAAATCATCAAAGCAAAATCTTAAAAGTTTATTCTAACACTATAAAGTTATTGCAATTATGGAAGATATAACAAAACAATACGAAGCTGTGAATCCATCTGATGTACCTGTAAAAGTGCTTCGCACTGGAGATAAGATTCCTGTGGTGGGGTTGGGTACTTTTGGTTCAGATCATTATTCTAATACGGAAATTGCAGATGCTGTAAAAAACGCCATTCGTTTAGGTTATCGCCATATTGATTGTGCTGAAGTATATATGAATGAGAAAGAGATTGGCCAAGCAATTAAAGAGGTGATTGAAGAAGGAGTTTGTACTCGTGAAGAACTTTGGATAACAAGTAAAGTGTGGAATAACCGCCACCATGAAGTCGAAGCAGCTTGCCAAATGAGCTTGGAAGACTTGCAACTTGATTATCTGGATCTTTACTTGGTCCATTGGCCTTTTCCCAACTACCATGCTCCCAGAGCAGGAGGTGATGCTCGTAATCCTGACTCTAAGCCTTTTTCTGTAGAAGATTATATGAAAACTTGGAAACAGATGGAGGATTTGGTAAAATCTGGTAAAACCCGAAACATTGGAACTTCAAATATGACCATTGCTAAATTTGAAGCTACCCTACCGTTGATGAAAATTCTTCCTGCTGCAAATGAGATGGAACTTCATCCTTGTTTTCAGCAAAAGGAGTTGTTTGATTATTGTGTAAAGAATGAAATTCAACCCATTGGATATTCTCCTATAGGATCCCCGAGACGTCCTGATAGAGATAAAACAGAAGGTGATGCAGTTGATATAGAGCATCCAGTGGTTCAAAAAATCGCTGAGAGAATTGGCGTGCATCCAGCTGTCGTTTGTATTAAGTGGGCTGTACAACGAGGGCAAATTCCAATTCCATTCTCGGTTCGTCCCTACCAGTATTTGGAAAACCTGAAAGCTTCGTTTAAAGACCCAATTTCCGAAGAGGAAATGAAAGAGTTGGAGACGGTAGATTGCAATTCTCGGTTGATAAAGGGACAGGTATTCCTTTGGGAAGGCGCAAAAGGGTGGGAAGATCTATGGGATCTTGACGGGAAAATTGCACATTAGCTCTGTTGATGTTTTTGATAAAACAGGTAGTTATCATAAAAAATGGGGATTAAATTATTCTGGTGGGTATAATTTTACCAGAATATTTGATTTGAGAAAGTCGAGAAGATTTGATGAAAAACCTTCCTATTCAAGTTTAATCTTATCCAATAAGTAAAGAAAAATGATGGTGTGTAGCCATTTTGTGTTAACTGTCGTAGTTTTACATTCTATAAGGATAGTTAGGATTATAGCAGCGTAAGACTTCTGGGTCAACTAGTTAGGTCTATTTTAGTAGTTAGTCTTGGTTGATAATTCCTTTAGTCCAATTGACAATTCTTTTATTCCTCTCTTACCTTTTTTCTATCTTTACAGAATAAAATTATTCGAAATGATTTCAATTCAAGATATCCAATCAGCTCGTGACCGAATTTCATCGGTAGTATCCATAACTCCATTGGTTAAGGATCTAATTTTATCAGAACGTTTTAACGCCAACATTTTTTTAAAAAGAGAGGATTTACAGCTGGTAAGATCCTATAAAATTCGAGGAGCATATAATAAGATTTCCAGTTTAACTCCAGAAGAGCGTAAAAAAGGTGTCGTATGTGCCAGTGCTGGGAATCACGCACAGGGGGTTGCCTTTTCGTGTAACCATCTTAATATTCAAGGGCGTATTTTCATGCCTTCTACTACCCCTAAGCAGAAAATAAAACAAGTTCGGATGTTTGGTAAAGAACACGTCGAAATTGTTCTAATTGGCGACACTTATGACGATGCTTATTATGCGGCTATGGAAAATTGCCAAGAGAGTCATTCTGTTTTTATACATCCTTTTGATGATCTTATGGTTGCGGCGGGACAAGGAACGGTTGGAATGGAAATAATAGAACAGATGGATGTGCCTTTGGATTATATTTTTGTCCCCATTGGAGGAGGAGGTTTTATTTCAGGTGTAGGCTCTTACTTGCGTGAATATAGCCCAGCAACAAAAATAATTGGAGTGGAGCCAAAAGGTGCGCCTGCCATGAAAAAATCGTTAGATGCCAACAAGATTATTACACTCAAGAAATTTGAGAAGTTTGTGGATGGAGCATCTGTCGCCACCATAGGGAAGTTGAATTTTGAAATTGCAAAAGAAGTTATTGACGATATTATTCTGGTACCTGAAGGAAAGGTCTGCACCACCATTTTACAATTGTACAATGAATCTGCTATTGTCGCTGAACCCGCTGGTGCTCTAAGTATCTCTGCACTTGACTTCTATGCAGAAAAGATTATAGGGAAGAATGTAGTTTGTGTAATTAGCGGAGGAAACAACGACATTACCCGTACAGAAGAGATAAAAGAGCGTTCCTTGCTCTATGAAGAATTGAAGCACTATTTTATCATTCAATTTCCTCAACGTGCTGGAGCTTTACGTGAATTTCTCAATGATGTTTTGGGGCCTGATGATGATATTACCCACTTTGAATATACACGTAAGAACAGTAGAGAAAATGGGCCAGCTTTGGTTGGTATTGAAACCAAATGCAAGCAAGACTACTTGGCTTTAATTGAGAGAATGAAAGCTAACAAAATTCACTTCTCACATGTAAATGATAGCCCAGAACTATTTCATCTATTAATTTGAGAGATAAAAAAGATGCAACTCTATTTATGAGCTGCATCTTTTCTATGGGTGTTGAATAAACAT
>DATGMV010000267.1:0-4980 GCA_035307185.1 Fermentimonas sp.
AAAGCAGCGGGGGGTGTTCGCTCGTTTGAGGAAGCTCAACAAATGGTTCGTTTAGGTGTGAAACGCATCGGAACTTCATCTGCTAAAGCTATTGTGGATGGTGAAATAGCCAAAGGAGGATATTAAAAACTATGGTGCTGCAATGGTAAAGTAAATAGTAGTACTATAATTATCTACAGGCACTGTGACAGAAACTCCTTGGATTTGTAGTTGAACATTAGTTGAATAATTTATACCATTTAATAACCCTAATACTCCAAAAAAATCAATATTAAAAAGCTCCATAGATATTGTTTGTGCCTCTATATACGTTGTTCCACCATTCATATTTGTACTACAAAGAAGACAAATTCCATCAAAACTAGACCCTCCGCCATTTCTTCTTACATAAAGTTTTAAATTATTATCCCAAGTAGTAGGTGTATGATGTACATTAACGACTGCTACAACACCGTTTGAAAGAAGAGATAGAAGACCTCTTGGCAAAGACCCCGACAACGTTATTAAATTGGTCGGACTTTCATAAGTCCCCGAATAATCATTTCCTGCTTCTGTTGGTTGTGTAAAAGAGGGTGTACTATTTGTATTTATATTCCAATTACTTCCTGATACAGTAATAGTTTGAGTAAAACCATTTATTGTAATCAAGAAAACTATCACAAAAAGTAGTTTCTTAAGGAGTACTATTTTTTTGTCTATATTCATATTAATCAGTAATCGTGTAAGTTATAGTAATCACTTCATTTGTGGTTTGTGACAACTCCGAAAAATCAGACACTTCCAGTGAAATGGTTAATTGATGTCCCCTATTGGTGCCATTTCCTGTATAAGCACCTCCTATTCCGGTTATAATATTCACCGGAGTGGTAGAAAGGGTTACTTGCCCGGCAGATACACCTAGAGTTCCGCCACCACCTGCAGCTACTGCTCCGGCTTGAATTTTAATAGCTACTCCGGGTAAGGTGGCATCTATATGAGCCGTAACGTTTCGAGTGTTCCCAACTGTCACCGCAGAAGTATAATTCAACCATTTCGTAGTGTTTGCCGAAGGAGTAGTAAGTGTGTTACCTGCCTCTGAAGGGGCAGTAAAACTAAAATTTAAAGTGCTAGTATTGGGTTCTATATCAAGTAATGCAATTTCCTGAAGATTGAGATTTACGTTCCTACTTCCACTTGTCTGTGCCCAAAGTGTTGTTCCTATACCTAGCATGCATACAAAACAAAACCTCATAAATAATATTTGTAAACCTTTTGTTGCGAAATATGTATAGGACTTAACAATCATTGTATAACTATTTTTTAGGATTTGAGTAACCTACTTTTATATCTTCTTGCAAGTATTTAATCTCTCTCTCTTGCTTAATGACTTGGATAATCACTTGTTGCTCACTTCCGGGTTCTAAGGTAAACTCAAAGCTATCATTCTGAATTTTATAAAGTTTGTCTAGCCCATTGCGATAAATCTTCATTTTCCATTTTCCGGGTCTGAGCCAAGTGAAATCAAAAGGTTTGTTGATTTCACAGATTTTTCTAAACACTTCATGCTCTGAAGCTATTTCTATAATTACACTCTGTTCTCTAGGTTTTCTATTACCAATTTTTATTCCGTTTCCATTAGATTTAGATAACTCCAAAACGACCTTACCTTCTATTTTGGCTGAACGTGTAACTCCAAAATCAAAATAGTTTTCTCCTTCTACGATTTCTACTCTCACCGGGACGAGAATATCTGTAATATCCCTTATACCTAACGTTTGTCTATCTACCTCCAAAAAGTAGGTTCCCGGAGTAATATTTTTAAAAGTAAAGTTCCCTTCTGTATCTGTAATTGCTGTTTGCTCTCCTAAACGGAGTTTAATTCCTTCAACCTTTTCGACACCTAAGTTACTTATTTTTCCATAAAGAAACCCATATCGGGCTGTTCTTTTAATGGGAACGTCTAACCTTAAGGTATATTGAAAAATGAACGTGAGATCTTTATTATAGAGCTGTCTTTGAGTTAGAGCATATCTTGATATAAGATTTATCTCTTGTCTAGGAGTAATTCTATAGTTCAATTGCAACTCAAAAAGATTTCGATCTGTATAATAATCTTCTATTTGATGCGTGTTTTGATAAAAAACTCCTGCCTGAAATTTCTCTGACAAACGACTATTGATTCTACCTCCATAAAGAAACATTTGTTGATTAGAATTGTCATAACGACTATTATCCGAATAACTTCCATATAGGTTAAACGAAGTGTTATATCTCTCGAAACTTATTCCTGTAGAATAGATATTCGTTTTCCCTTGTGTGTTCAACAAATAATTGGTCGTATTAGCAAACTGTCCTTCAAGATTCAACAGAAAAATACCCAGTTTTTGGTTGAATTCTATCCGGCTAAACTTTTCTCTGTAGTGAAACTGTTTTGGTTCCATTAAATCTTCATACTCCCTGATTCCACTAAAAACACTCATTCTTCCTTGTTTATGATAATCCCAAGTAAGCCCTCCTTGTATATTTTCAACATATGGGGCTCTTCCGAAAAGTGTATCCTGTTCTACATTACGGGCATCTTTTCTATAATTAGCACTTAAACTTAAATGAGGTGAAATTCGGTATCGGGCATTAGTTGTAAAAAACCGAGAGTTAGAAAAATAACCTGAAAATCCGGGTGAAGCATTAATAAAACTAGTATGTAAATTCAGTTTTTTGAGATATAAATCTCCCTGTAGCTGAATTGCCTCTCCTTCCGTAGTTGGAGAATCACTCACTGCATATTCTCCTTTAAGGGTCAAAGGCTTTATAATTTGAGTTTGAGCAGTCACATACTGTATGTTATGCTTTATGAGATCATCGGTTTCTTTTAAAAGATAACCGTATTGGAGGTGTGTTTTTTTAGTGATGTTATATTTGAGATAAGCGTTATATTCTTGATTAATTTTTCGGAAAAAACGAGGGTTATTATAGAACCCTCCCACTTCTAATTTCCCAATATGCATGTTGATTTCGGCTCCTCTACCATATCTGGAAAATTCCGTAAGAAATGAAGAAGAGTAGCTTTTGTCTCCCACATGTATATGAACATCTTTTGAGCGATAAGTAGCATAATATTCTTCATATCTTGAGAATGAACTTAGACCTAAACGGTCAGGACCTAATGCTCGAAACTCAATCTCATGTTTATTGTTTTCATCAAGACTTCCTCTACCATAAATCTCTCCTTGAAAACCGTCTTGATATTCATTTCGTTGATCTCTCCCTAAATAAAAAGCAGAAATTTCTATCGGAAAACGATGCCAAATATCATCATCTTTCGGATAGAGAGGAATTACCTCAGTAGTTGCATACGCAAAAACCGGCTTTTGAAAGCTTCCTTTGGCATAAGCTGTAAGTTTGTTCTGATTAAAAGATGCTTTCGGTTGAGTAATAAAAGTTTGTTGAGTAACTGTAATTAGTTTAGATTCGCCCGGCTGTAACCAAAGTGGATTTTCATCTTCAATCACAGTACCTATAGATGATTCCAATATAACTTCTTCCGGACTATTCCCTTCATTTTTCAATAAAAACAGATTCCGAATAACCTCTCCTGATTTGATGTAATTATTAGTAGTTAGCGAAATCAAACTCAACTTATGAACCGGACTTATGCTTATCACAAACCCAACAGAAACCGTTTGATTATTACTCGCTGTAAAAAAGGCTTCACCTTTATAATCTCCGCTCTCAACATTACCGGGAATATAAATAGATATCGGATAAATTTTACTACTATTTGCTTCTACCTGTAAAGAATAGGCAACTGAAGAAGCTAGCAACAAACCTTCAGGTAATTTAATCTCTGGTAAAAAATCATGAGCAGAAGCAGAAGTGTTGGTAATTCTAAAAACTAAAGAGTGTACCTTGCCCGAAGTAACGTTTGCTGTCTTATTTACAAGTTCAACAGTAAACTCTTGGGCATTAATAACATAAGAAAAAAAAATACAGATTATGGCAACAACCGATCTAGTCATCCGAGATGTTTAACTCCACATTAACCCCAAAAATATGGTCTTCATCACCTGAAGCCAATACAACAGCACTATATTTTCCTGGAGAAACACTACTAAGGTCTATAGTAAAACGTTTGGAAGTATTCGGCAAAAGCCCTAAGCTATTACTCTGAAAAAACCCTGCTTCATCACCTTTTTGATTATCAAAAAGCTCCGCAGTAACAATAACTCGATGATAGAGTTGACCCTGATTTTCCAATACAATATCCAACTGATTTTTTTGATCTTGTTTGGTCAAATTGACGCTTTTAAAGATAATTTTCGCTTCTGCAACCGCATCCATAGTAGTGGTAACTAATAATACAGCATACCGAACAACCGTATTAACCTTTACCCCTTTGCTTTCATCAGGTTTTATATCATCCACAGGCTCTACCATTACTACATTCCAATAACTCCCTGGCTCTATATTTTCAGGTATCGTAATTTCATAATAAACATCCATTTTCCCGTTTGCTTCAAGACGAATGAGATTGGTGCTTAACTGTGTCCATAAAGCATTGCTTCTTTGGTTGCTGCCCGGCTCTTCGTAATAAGAAGTACCATCGCTATCATAGCGATAATCCTGTTGGTAAAACTTAACATTTTGAGTTTTATTAGAGGTGTTATGCACAGAAATATATCCTTTATAGACATTACCGCCTTCTACTTTATAAGTATGAGATAAACCATTAAGAACTACTATTCCTGCAAATAATGGACAACTGACTAAGAAAACCAATACTGAAAAAAACAATTTTATCTTCATCTTTTTCTTTAAAATTTAGATCTGGAAAAATGGATAGAGCAAAACCATAATGATAGGAAACAGAAAATAGTGTCTGCACATTTAGCGACACTATTCTCTGTTCTAGTTTGGATTGAAAACCTTAAATTTTTACTTAAAAACCAAGTAATACTTTGTTCTCTCTAATTAGAATTAGTCTTCAGCAATGGTATAAGTTAC
>DATGMV010000268.1:0-3631 GCA_035307185.1 Fermentimonas sp.
CTTACGCAATTGCTGATGTTGTGACCACGTTTGCCACGATCAGCGTTGATGAGATTATTAATTCTATGAAAAAGATGAAATGAAAATAGCGATGTTATCCCCTATTGCATGGCGTACTCCTCCGGTTCATTATGGACCGTGCTAATTGTCGCAAAACAGTTTCTGAAAAATTCTCAAATTATGGCAAAAAACTATATAGCTGTATATAATGAAATTTAAAAAAAATAAATAGTTGTGTAAAATGAGTTTATGATTATTAATATATTTATATTTGTAATCAGTAATATTTATATTAAATAACAGAATATGAAAAACTTAATTGCAGAATCAATTATTATCGGGGTGAGTTTTGTGATCTTCGGCTTTTTGCTTTTAACTGGAATAAATAACTTTACTGACCGTGACCGGATTGTAACTGTTAAAGGTCTTGCAGAAATGGAGGTGCCTGCTGATAAGGTAATTTGGCCGTTGATGTACAAGGATATAGGTAATGATATGGAAACATTGTACACCAACATTCAAAGTAAAAATAGAACGATTATCGAGTTTTTGGAATCTAACGGAATATCTCGTGATGAAATAAGTGTTAGTCCTCCTGAGATTATCGATATGGAAGCTGAACGTTATATAAATCAAGCTATTCAATATCGATATAATGCAACTTCTGTAATTACAGTTACTTCAACTGATGTGGATAAAATACGTAAGTTGATTTCAGAACAAACTGAATTGCTGAGACAAGGGGTTGCAATTACCGGAGGTGATTATCGATACAATATATTATATGAATTTACCGGATTGAATAATATCAAACCGGATATGATTGAAGATGCTACAAAAAATGCCAGGGAGGCTGCTGAAAAGTTTGCCTTGGATTCAGGGAGCAAACTGGGTAAGATCAGGAACGCTTCTCAGGGTCAGTTTACTATTTCTGATCGTGATGCAAACACTCCTTACATTAAAAATGTGAGGGTAGTAACTACTGTAAATTATTACCTGAAAAATTAATTCTGTATAATTGTCTTAACTGGCACAACTTTTGCTTTATATATTATATACTTTTTTTAATTAGCCGGTTGCTTAATTAAGTAACAGGAATTATTTTAAATAATTTCGTTTGTAAGACAGACTTCTAAGAAAAAATATAAAGAAAAGATATAATGGATGAAGAAAAGAAAAAGCCAAATCTGAATAATAATCAGAATCAAAAGTACTCTCCTATTTGGGGGTTCGTAATTGTAACTGCAATTGTTTTGTTATTCAACTGGCTGGTATTCCCAAGCATGGTTGAAAGACAGATTATTAGCACTGACTATGGCGACTTTATGGAAAAAGTGGATGCCGGTGAGATAAAAGAGGTGATGATTGAGGAAGGGAAGATTTACTTTTCGGTGGAAGGTAAAACTGATGACAAAAACATTGTGTATCAGACCGGAGAAATGAACGATCATGATTTGGTCAACAGGCTTCTAAATGCAAACAGCCCAATGAAAATGGAAAAATCGCATTTACGAGAGTTATACCAAAAGAGAATTCACCCTTAATTAACTTCCTTTTGCTATGGGTACTTCCGGGAGTTATATTCTATATGATATTCAGATCGTTAAGTAAACGATTAGCTACTGGGGCTAAAGGTAACTTCATGCAGTTTGGTAATTCTAAAGAAGCAAAAATATATGCGGATCAGGAAATTAAAACTACGTTTGCTGATGTTGCAGGTCAGGATGAAACAAAAGAGGCACTTACTGAAATAGTGGATTTTCTTCATAAACCTGAAAAGTACACCAGGTTGGGTGCAGTTTTACCCAAAGGTGCATTATTGGTAGGTCCTCCAGGAACTGGTAAAACACTAATTGCCAGAGCTGTGGCAGGAGAAGCTAAAGTTCCTTTTTTCGCAATGTCTGGTTCTGAGTTTGTACAGATGTTTGTGGGAATGGGTGCCGCAAAGGTGCGCGACCTGTTTAAACAAGCTAATGAAAAAGCTCCCTGTATCATTTTCATTGATGAGATTGATGCTATAGGAGGTAAAAGACGTGATAACGCATACGGAGGTAATGATGAGCGCGAACAGACTCTCAATCAGCTTCTGACAGAGATGGACGGTTTTGATGCAACTAAAGGAGTAGTAATTCTTGCGGCTACTAACAGGCCTGAGAGTCTTGACCCTGCACTTTTAAGACCAGGCAGATTCGACCGTCGTATTCAGATGGAACTACCGGATTTACATGCCAGAAAAGCAATACTGAAGGTTCATCTTAAAAAGATCAAACATGAGGATGTTAATCTTGATATAGTTTCTCGTGCAACGGCAGGTGCTTCTGGAGCAGAGCTTGCCAATATTGTTAATGAAGCTGCTTTGCGTGCAGTAAGACTAAATAAAGATACTGTCTCAACAAGTGATCTTGAGGAGAGTGTAGAAGTTGTTATCGCAGGTGCACAGAAAAAAGGATCTGTAATCTCTAATAAGGAAAAGGAAATTATTGCTTATCATGAAATAGGTCATGCTATGGTAGCTGCACGGCAAACAGGTTCTGCCCCCGTACATAAAATTACAATTGTACCTCGAACATCAGGTGCTTTAGGATATACTATGCAGGTAGACACCGGAGAAAAATTTCTAATGAGTAAAGATGATATGCTGAACAGAATAACAACTCTTACCGGAGGCAGGGCTGCAGAAGAGGTAGTATTTAACACTATTACCACGGGTGCTTCAAACGATATTGAAAAGGCTACACAAATTGCCAGAGCAATGGTTACAAAATATGGTATGAGCGATAAATATGGTATGATGTAACTGGAGAGTAATGAAAACAGATATCTGGGAGGTAACGGTTCACTAATATGCTCAGAAACAACCGCTGCAGATATTGATAAAGAGGTAATGAGTATAATAAATACTGCTCAGGAGAATGCAAGACAAATTATAAGGGATAATATTGATAAAATGCATGAATCTTCTAAGTTTATTTTAGAAAAAGAAACTATTACAGGGGAACAATTTATGGAAATTATTAATTCAGCTAAACAAAATTAAGTAGTTGTTTAGAGAATTATCAGGGCAAAAATTTTTCAGATTACCTCTGATAATAAATACAGGTCGCTTTGAAAAATATTCTAAGCGACCTGTTTGTTTTAAATTACATTGGATTCTATCTGAAATTATAAAGAAAAGCGTTTCCCTTCATCAAGAAACTGCTTATATCGTTCTTTATTGAAAGTGTAGTAAAAAGCACCTCGTTTGGAATTTTCTTTGTCCTTCTCTTCTAGCTTATCGAGAAGGTTCATACTGTTTAGTTTTTTTCGGAAATTTCGTTTATCTAATGGCAACTGGTATATTGTTTCGTAAAGATCTTGAAGTTCAGTAAGCGTAAATTTATAATTGAAAAATTTGAAGGCAATGGGTTGAGTGGATACTTTATACTGGAGAAGTTCAATAGCATCATTGACCATTTGTGTATGGTCAAATACTAGTTTAGGTAGTTCATTAATATTTATCCATTTTGCATCAAACTTTTTAGCAAGTGAAGTATTGAATTTTTCGGCTTGCACTAATGCGTAGAATGCTACCGAAACAACTCTCCCACCAGTATCACGGTCGATTTCACCGTAAGCTCCAACCTGTTCCATA
>DATGMV010000269.1:0-3364 GCA_035307185.1 Fermentimonas sp.
CATATCTCACAAAAAGATTATCTGTTTTATCAAGCTCGTCCTTAACTTTAACAAAGACATGCTTATCACTTGGAAGGACAATATCATTATTCCCAATTAAATAATAAAGATCCTCCTTATTATCAGCATTAAATCTATGCAATATTCTATTAAAAGTGGTATTATCAATTTCTTCATTTTCGAATAATTCATCAAGCATATTCTTGCCTTTCTCGGCAATCCGGCGACGTTGACTTCTTAACGAGGCTTCAATTTTTGTTCTGGCTTTAGCAGTAGAAACAAAATTAAGCCATTCCGGCTGTGGATGCACAGACTGTGAGGTTAGTATTTCAATTTGATCACCACTACTTAACTTCTGACTTAAGGGTACGAGTGTATGATTAATTTTTGCACCAAGACAGTGGTCACCAATGCGTGTGTGTATAGAGTATGCAAAATCGAGAGCTGTTGATCCTTGAGGCAGTGTCTTTATTTCACCTTTTGGTGTGAATACAAAGATCTCCGAAGAGAAAAGATTCATTTTAATTGTATCAAGAAAGTCAATAGCATTGGGATTGGGGTTTGCTAATATCTCCTGTATTGTCTTAAGCCACTTTTCAAGTTCGTTATCCTCTTCAATTTTTCCTTCTTTGTATTTCCAATGTGCAGCGAAACCTTTCTCTGCAATATCATCCATACGTCTGCTTCTTATTTGAATCTCAATCCATTTTCCGTCGGGACCCATCACTGTTAAATGTAAAGCCTGATAGCCATTGGCCTTTGGGTGACTAACCCAATCGCGTATTCTATCGGGACGTAGTTTGTATATATCAGTGATTGCAGAATAAATATCCCAGCATTGTTTTTTTTCATCAATACCTGGAGTCATTTCAAAAACTATTCTAACAGCAAAAAGGTCATACACCTCATTAAAATCGATGCCTTTATTTTGCATTTTATTCCAAATTGAGTATACCGATTTTACACGAGCGCGCATCTCGTAATCAATACCCATCTTATTTAAAGACTCAACTACCGGAACTGCAAAATTTTCATATACCTTGTTTCTCTCAGGTGCAGTTTTCTCTATTTTTTTAGTAAGATCTGCAAATGTTTCTGGATGCTCATACTTAAAACACAGCTCCTCTAATTCTGTTTTTATTGCAAAAAGCCCCAAGCGGTGAGCCAAAGGGGCGTATATGTAAAGAGTTTCTCCAGTAATTTTATACTGTTTGGTAGAGGACATAGAGGATAATGTCCGCATATTATGCAAACGATCCGCTATCTTTATTAAGATAACTCGTATATCATCTGACATTGTAAGTAGAAGTTTACGAAAGTTCTCAGCCTGAGTCGATACATTTTCTCCGAACATTCCACTTGATATCTTAGTAAGTCCGTCAACTATTCCTGCTATCTTCTCACCAAAAAGAGCTTTAATATCTTCCACAGAATAATCGGTATCCTCAACAACATCATGTAGTAAAGCCGCTGATATTGAAGTAGAGCCAAGTCCAATCTCCTTAGACACAATACGTGCTACTGCTAATGGATGCATAATATAGGGCTCACCCGAACGGCGTCTCGCACCTTTATGAGCTTCTTTAGCCATATTAAATGCACGGGTAATTCTATCTACCTTTCTTCGGTGATTTGAATTCAGATAATCTTTTATAAGACCTTGAAACTCGTCTTCAATAATCTGATCTTCATCCACTATTATTTTCTCTTTATCTGCCATATTGTTGTTTGGACTCGAATTTACGTAATATGTTTAATACTGATATCTTAAGACGAAATTACGAATAATTCCAGATATTTATCAATTTAACACTAAATATTTAAATATCAAGACTAATCTCATTAATAATGCTCAGATAATACTATTCGTTCAGTTTTGATTATGAACAAAAAGCAAGTATCTTTGTTAGATTAATCATCGGGGGTGCCCTATCGGGCTGAGATCATACCCAAATTACCTGATCCGGATAATGCCGGCGGAGGGATAAAAGTTCACATCAAAAGTGATTTATGGTATAATTCTTATTTTAATCCCCTTTTTTATTTAACTAACTTGATGTAGCAATACAACAAATATTATACATGTTGTATTTCACATCCTAAATTTTTATCTAAATGAAAAAGGTTTTCTTTTTTTTTATGCTGATATTGTTATCGGCAAATGGTTATCAATTACATGCAATTTCTCCTGACAGTCTTAACCACATACAACTTGAAGAAGTTGTTGTATCAGGATCTCGAGCAGGAAATAACACACCGGTTTCTTATTCAAACATTTCCAAATCGGATATTAGAAAAGAGAATGCAGCCAGAAATATTCCGGCCATATTACAGACTACGCCTTCTCTTGTTTCTTTTACAGAAGACGGACTTGGAGTGGGCAATACCTACTTAAGAATTCGTGGTACAGATGCCACTCGTATCAATGTAACTCTAAACGGGATGCCATTAAATAATCCTGAAACTCAGGAGGTGTTTTGGGTGAATCTTCCAGACCTTTCAAATTCACTTCAAAATATACAGATACAGAGAGGAGTTGGTACTTCAACTAATGGATCGGCGGCATTTGGTGCAAGCATCTCTTTGCAAACAATTGGAGCACAATCAACACCCTACGGTGAGGCTTCAACAGCAGTTGGAAGTTATGGAACATTTCTATCGAGTATTGCAACAGGTACTGGGATTTTAGATAACGGTTTTTCATTTGATGCTCGATTTTCGCGCGTACTTGGTGAAGGATATATCAGAAATGGAACTGTTAACCACACTAATCTTTATACTGCTTTATCTCATTACACTAATAACCAACTTATACGATTAAGCTACCTCAAAGGGGTTCAACATTCAGGTATCACTTGGGAAGGTGTGTCTGATGAGCAGATGCAAGATGCTGAATTTGGCAGAAGATATAATCCTGCCGGTGAGTACTTCGATGATGCAGGCAATCGTCTATATTATGATAATGAAACCGACAATTACTATTCCGACATTATACAACTAACTCTCTCAAGAGAGCTTAATAGATATTTTGTATTTAATGCTGGGTTGAGTTATAATCATGGTTATGGTTATTATGAAAACTACAGATATAACAGAAAATATTCAGACTTCGGACTTACTCCACAAACAGTTGATGGAGTAGTTTATGAAAAATCTGATTTCATACGCCAGAAACTAATGAGAAACGATTTTTATGTAGCTAACATAGGATTGATTTATTCAAAAAACAAGTTAGATCTGACATTTGGAGGAATGTACAGCTATTATTATGGTGATCATTATGGACAACTTCCATGGGTTAAGCATAATGAGAATATTGAAGAAAATTACGAATGGTATCAAAATCTTGGAGAGAAATCAGAAT
>DATGMV010000270.1:0-5844 GCA_035307185.1 Fermentimonas sp.
GGAATAATATAGGCGAAGACTACCTATTTGAATTAATGTCATTTCTTGAAGATAGAGAGTTTGGCATTATCAACATATCTAAATCGGGTACTACAACAGAACCGGCAATTGCCTTTAGGCTTTTGAAAGATCTACTTGAGAAGAAAGTTGGCGTTGAAGAGACAAGAAAACGAATTGTTGCGATTACCGACAGGTCTAAAGGTGCACTAAGGACACTTTCCGACAGTGAAGGTTACAAAACTTTTATAATTCCTGATAATGTAGGAGGAAGATACTCCGTTCTTACACCCGTTGGACTTCTACCTATTGCCGTAGCCGGATTCAACATAAGAGCACTAGTTCAAGGTGCAACTGAAATTGAAAAAGGGACAAGTGCATCTACTTCTTTCGACTATAATCTTCCTGCAATTTATGCTGTAATTAGAAATGAGTTGTACAAAAGGGGTAAGAAAATTGAGATACTTGCAAATTATCACCCTAAACTTCATTTCCTTGCTGAATGGTGGAAACAACTTTTTGGAGAGAGTGAAGGTAAAGACAATTTAGGTATATTTCCTGCAGCAGTAGATTTCACTACCGACCTACACTCAATGGGACAATGGATTCAGGAAGGTGAGCGTACTATTTTTGAAACTGTTCTATCAGTTAAGGAGCCAAAACACAAGGTTAAAATACCACGTGACGATAGAGACCTCGACGGTTTAAATTATCTTGAAGGTAAGAGGGTAGATGAGGTTAATAAAATGGCTGAACTTGGTACGAGAATTGCTCATGTTGATGGTAATGTACCGAATATAATAATTGAAATTCCAGAACTGAATGAGAAATATTTGGGTCAGCTGATATACTTTTTTGAAAAAGCATGTGGAATAAGTGGTTATATTCTTGGTATAAATCCATTTAACCAACCGGGTGTGGAGGCTTATAAGAAAAACATGTTTGCACTTTTAGAGAAGCCCGGATTTGAAGAGGCTGCAAGAGCTATAAAACAGCGCATCTAAAGAAGTATTTGTTTAATTACAAAAAATCACCGGGAGAATTTTCACCGGTGATTTTTTATGCTCTTTTTAACAGTTTGCCTAAGACAGATAAAATTTGTATATTTGAAAATGTTATTAAAACATTTATGGAACAGAAAAAAACATTAGAACAGTTAAACATAATAGAGCAAAAGCTTTTAGAGTATTTAAAGAAAAACAAATTCACATCCTTTAATCTGAAGTCAGTAATTTTTGATATGGATGGAGTATTATATGACTCCATGCCGGCTCACGATAAATCGTGGAGAGAAACTATTGAAGAGTTCAACCTCGAACATATTCCTTATGAGTTTTATCTTCAGGAAGGTAGACTTGGAAGGTCTACTATTAATGAGATTTTTCAACGAAATTTAAAAAGAGACTCCACAGAAGAAGAGGAGCAAAGTATTTATGCACGTAAATCTGAGTTATTTCAGATATATAATAGCGGCAACACTTTACCCGGAGCGGGAGAAACACTTAGACAAGTAAAAGATATGGGATTGACTCCGGTTTTAGTTACCGGATCCGGTCAGCCAACACTTCTTGATCGCCTTGACGACCATTTCCCGGATATTTTTATTCGCGAAACAATGGTTACAGCTTTTGATGTAGAAAATGGCAAGCCTAACCCCGAACCGTTCATATTAGGGCTCAAGAAAGGGGGCAACCTTTTACCTAATCAAGCAATTGTAATTGAGAATGCACCATTAGGTGTAACTGCTGCAGTGGATGCAGGTATTTTTACCATAGCTGTGAATACTGGTCCACTTCCCGATAAATATCTTACAGACTCAGGTGCTTCGTTAGTGCTTCATTCAATGACAGAACTACATCAACAACTGCCTTATATTTTGCAAAAAATAGAAGAAATTAAAATCGATCAATAATATTTTTTATCTTTGCTATACCTTTATTTCACCAATAAACTAATCGCATGAATCTAAATGAATTAGGGTTTATTCGTGTGGGAGCATCAGTCCCACGTCTTAAAGTTGCAGATTGTGATTACAATACCTCAGAGATTAAGTCAGCTATAGAACAGGCATTGAAAGATGATGTACAGATTCTTAGTTTTCCTGAGTTTAGTATTACTTCTTATAGCTGTGGCGATCTCTTCTTTCAGGAAGAGTTACAGGATAAGGCTTTAGCGGCACTTATAGAACTGTCGGAGTTTGTAAAAGAGAAAAAGAGAATCATAGTAATTGTTGGTTTGCCGCTTAGAATAAAAAACAGTCTTTATAATGTAGCGGCTGTTCTTTCGGGTGAAGGTATTTTAGGATTTGTTCCAAAAACCTTTCTTGCCAACAGCTATGAATATCAAGAAAAGAGATGGTTCTCAAGTAAGTCGGATCTCTCCGAGTATTCAGTTAATATTAATGGTGAGCATATACCGGTCTCTTCGGGAAGCACAGTGTTTTGTACTTCTTATGGACATTTTGGAATAGAAATATGCGAAGATGTTTGGACGCCAATTCCACCATCATCCGTACCTGAAATGCAGGATGCGGATATTATATTTAATCTTTCTGCCAGTAATGAATTAGTAGGAAAAAACCGATACAGGAAATCTCTCATACTTCAACAGTCGGCACGCACCAATTGTGCCTATGTATACACCTCATCTGGGGTTGGAGAATCAACAACAGACATGGTATTCTCGGGTACAGCATTGATTGCTGAAAATGGAGTTTTGTTAGCAGAATCCGTAAGGTTCTCTCTTGAAAGTGAACTAATAATTGCTGATATTGATATTAGTGAAATCCGACACAATAAATTGGTAAACACAAATAATCTTTCGGCTGATTCAGGAAATATTTTAGAAATTGATTGTGATATTCCTCAAATTATCAGCAATAAATTATTTAGAGGAATTAACCCATACCCTTTCATCCCTTCAATTGATGTTAGGGATGAAGAGTTGTCTGATGTGTATAATATACAAGCACACGGACTTGTTAAACGATTATCACATATTGGGTTAGATAAAGTTGTTATAGGTGTTTCAGGAGGTCTCGATTCAACCCTTGCATTACTGGTTACCATAAGAGCGTTTGACTTATTGGGAATTACAAGAGAGAATATTCATGGAATAACAATGCCCGGGTTAGGTACAACAGAACGAACATACTCTAATGCTAAAGCTCTAATGAAAGCTTTAGGGGTTACAGTAAAAGAAATTTCAATTGTTAAATCTGTTACTCAGCATTTCGCAGACATAGGACATGATGGTGAGAAACACGATATAACCTTTGAAAACAGTCAGGCAAGGGAGCGCACTCAAATATTAATGGACTATTCAAACATGATAGGCGGATTAGTTGTGGGTACTGGTAACATGTCGGAACTGGCACTCGGATGGGCAACTTACAATGGCGATCATATGTCGATGTATGCAGTAAATAGCGGCGTTCCTAAAACACTTGTGTCAACTCTTACCAGATGGATTGCCAATTCTTTTATGGATGAACATTCAAAAAAAATCATACTCGATATTTTAGATACCCCTTTCAGTCCGGAGCTTTTACCGGCTCAAGGTGATGGAAAAATAGCACAGAGGACAGAAGATTTAATAGGACCATATGAACTGCACGATTTTTTCCTGTATCGTATGTTAAGACATGGTGACAGACCGATAAAGATTCTTTTTTTGGCAAAACAGGGATTTTCCAACAAATACTCTGAAGAAGTTATAATAAAGTGGCTCACCGTCTTTTACAGAAGGTTCTTTTCTCAACAATTTAAAAGATCAGCTATGCCCGACGGACCTAAGATTGGTAGTGTAAATCTCTCGCCTCGTGGCACTTGGAGGATGCCAAGTGATGCTGCTTCGAAGGTTTGGTTAGAAGAATTAAGTAAAATGAAATAAGTAAAATAGTTATATATGCATCAACTCTCAACTCTTTTTAGTGATTATACCGGTAAATCAGAGCCTAAAATTGAAACTCTGCCATCTTCCGGATCTAACAGGAAGTATTATAGAATAAAAGAAGACAACATTTCACTAATAGGTGTACATGGAGAGTCTGTTGAAGAGAATATTGCTTTTATCTCTCTTGCTAACCATTTCATTGAGTGTGGCTTAAATGTTCCTAAAGTAGTTGCAGCCTCTGACAATAAAGTATTTTATTTACAACAGGACTTAGGTGACACTGTACTTTTTGATTTAATCAAAGGAGGTAGGCTTACAGGAGTGTTTAGTCATGAAGAAAAAGAGCTTCTTCATAATACAATTTCAAAATTGGCAGAGTTTCAGGTGAAAGGTGCAAATAAGTTAGATTTCAGTGTTTGTTATCCACTTTCTGAATTCAATCAACGCTCTGTAATGTGGGACTTGAATTATTTCAAGTATAATTTTCTTAAAACAACCGGAATGGATTTTAGTGAAGATATACTTGAGAACGATTTTGAAAAACTTGCTTCAACACTGCTAAAAGATTGCACAGACACATTTATGTATCGAGATTTCCAGTCGAGAAACGTAATGTTGGTAAATGGTGAACCATATTTTATCGACTTTCAAGGGGGTAGGAAAGGACCTGTATATTATGATGTTGCATCTTTCTTATGGCAAGCAAAAGCAAATTTCCCTTCTGAATTAAGAGAAGAATTAATAGATACATATATATCATCATTGAAAAAATACAAACCTGTTGATATTAATAAATTCAGGGATGATTTACGTCAATTCATACTATTTAGAACTCTTCAGGTTCTTGGAGCTTATGGTTTTAGAGGTTATTTCGAGAAGAAACCTCACTTTATTCAAAGCGTACCTTTTGCACTTAACAATCTAAGAGAACTTCTTGAAGTTGGATTTGAAGAATATCCATACCTTAATAGCTTGCTGAAGGAGATGGTTAATCTTAAACAGTTTGCAGATACACAAAAACGCAGTTTAACCGTTAGAGTATACAGTTTTGCTTACAAAAAAGGTATCCCAAACGACATGTCAGGTAATGGTGGAGGTTATGTTTTTGATTGTCGTGCTATAAATAATCCCGGTAAGTTTGAAAGATATAATAATGTAACAGGCTTAGACGAACCTACAATAAGATTTCTGGAAGATGACGGAGAAATTGTCGACTTCCTAAACAATATCTACCCATTAGTTGATAAACATGTTAAACGTTATATTGATAGAGGATTCACAGATTTAATGATTTCGTTCGGCTGTACCGGTGGGCAACACAGATCTGTTTACGCTGCGCAACATGTAGCTGAGCATATTCATAAAAAGTTCGGGGTAAAAGTTTCATTAGTTCATCGTGAACAAAATCTTGAACAAGAGTTTGCTCAAACGACACTTAATCAGTGATATGAATTTGTTCTTATAGATGTTATAATTAAATTGAAATATAGGAATCTTAAATCCTAATTTAGTATTTTCGAAGAATGAAGGCAATGATTTTTGCGGCCGGTTTAGGTACACGACTTAAACCATTAACGGATAATATACCTAAGGCTCTCATCCCGGTAGCAGGTAAACCGTTATTGCAGCATACTATAGAGAAATTAAAACAAGCAGGATTTGATGAAATTATCATTAACATTCACCATTTTGCCGAACAGATAATCGATTTTGTAAATAGGAATAACTCATTTGACATAAGAATTGAATTCTCTGATGAACGAGATAATCTACTCGACACAGGTGGAGGAATAAAAAAGGCCTCACATTTCTTCGATGATGATAAACCGTTTCTTATTCATAATGTAGATATTCTTTCTAACATAGATCTTAAGGCGCTTTATACTTATCACATAAATCATAATGCTTATGTAACTCTTGTATGTAGTGAACGAAAAACATCCCGCTATTTAT
>DATGMV010000271.1:0-4154 GCA_035307185.1 Fermentimonas sp.
AGACAGATATAGGTTGGCTTAACGCCAATAATATTGCTTCCATGGAGATACTAAAAGATGCCTCTGCAACGGCTATTTATGGTTCACGTGCAGCAAATGGTGTAATAATAATTACTACCAATAGAGGCCAAACTGATGGAAGGACAACCATCACTTTCGATACATATTATGGTGTTCAAAATCCTATAAAAGTATATGATATGATGAACGCCTCACAATTTATGGATTATAAAAATCTAGCAAACATTAATGCAGGTAATGCCCCATTCTTTAGTGATACACAGAAAAGTGATATACTCCAATTTCTTAGATCAAATTTTGGTAGTGACGAGGGGACAAATTGGTGGAAAGAAGTGAATCATAAAAATGCAGCTGTTGAAAATTATGATTTATCTATTTCAGGGGGTTCAAGTAATCTCTCATATCACACCAATTTTAGTATTATGGATCAACAAGGAATTATTAAGGGGTCAGATTTTGACAGATTCTCCTGGTTGACTAATATTGATCATCAAATTAATAAATGGTTGCATCTGTCATCAAACTTTGGTCTTATTAAACAGTCCAGAAGGAATGTTCTGGAAGAGTCCCCTGGATTCAATACTGCATTTATCGCATTTGTAACCGACCCAATAACTCCGGTTTACAGAACAGGGTTAACAAATATCCCTTCTTTTCTGGAATCATCGTTATTTATGAATGAGATTGAACCAAATAATGAATATTCATGGTTTGCTCCGGTTATATACTCAAATAAAGAAAACCCTGTATCTCAAACAAGAATTAGAAGAGACAATGTATGGCAAGATATAGCAGTTAAAGGTGGAGTAGATTTGAAGATAAATATATTACCTTCGTTAACCTATAACAGTCGTCTAAACGTTGATTTGTACAGAGGAGGATCTGATGGTTTCAACCCGAAATATTATCTTGATGGTGAACAGTTTGCAGTAGATGCTACAGTTAGTAAATACTATCAAAATTCTGATTATTGGGTATTGGATAACACTTTAACTTATAGTAAAAACTTCAACAATCTGCATCAAATAAATGCAATGGTTGGTACTTCGGCAGAAGAAACAAAATCTGAAGTAACCTCGGCATCAAGACAGGGGCTTGTAAATAATAATCCTGCACAAAGAATATTAAATGCTGCTTCAAAAAATCCAGCAGTAAGCGGTTATAAAGCGGAGTCTGCATTGCATTCAGTATTTACCCGAATATTTTACTCTTACGACAATAAATATCTTTTTACAGCTAATATTCGTAGGGATGGATCTTCAAATTTTGGACCCGGATATAAATGGGGTACATTTCCATCTTTTTCTTTAGGCTGGAATTTTTCAGAAGAACAGTTCATGTCAAGTTTTGATAAATTAAGTCAGGGTAAACTAAGGTTAAGTTGGGGTGAAATTGGCAACCAGGCAATTGGTGGTGGAGCATACCTATCTACTTATACAGGGAACTGGGGTCATTATTTATTTGGTTCAAATTTAACACCTCAGTTGTTTGGAGGTAATAACCAAATGGGTAATCCTGAAGTTCAGTGGGAAACAACTGAACAATTAGATCTTGGACTAGACCTAGGCTTCTTTAATAATAGTTTGACATTAAATGTAGATTATTTTGTAAAGAAAACAAAAGATATGCTTCTTCAAGTACCTATGCCATCATACCTAGGCTTTCCAAATAATCCATGGGTTAACGCGGGAAGTATTGTTAACAAAGGATGGGAAGTGGATTTAAAGTACAGAAAATCGATTAATGACTTTAATTATTCGATAGGAGCAAATCTTTTTACTTTCAAAAACGAAGTATTAAGCTTAGGAGGTGGAGAGCCACTTTACGGAGGCGGTTGGATTACTGTTACTACCACAAAAACTGAAGTAGGGAAGCCAATTGGTTATTTCTATGGACTAAAGACTGATGGAATCTTTCAGAATGAAGCTGAAATTCAAAATTACAAGAATAGTGAAGGAGGTCTTATACAGCCATCTGCACGTCCTGGTGACTTGAAGTTCGTTGATATTGATGGAGATGGAATAGTTAATGCTGATGACAGAACTGATATAGGTAACCCATTTCCAAAATTCAGTTACGGGTTAAACTTTGCTGTTGACTACAAAGGGTTTGATTTACAAACTCTTTTCCAAGGCACATATGGAAATAAAATCATGAATGCAAAGAAAATTGATATGAACTCTGGTGTGGGATGGTATAATGCCCCTTCAGATTTACTTGATAAAGCATGGTCGCCTACAAATCCAACAAATGAACAATTTCAGATCAATACAGATAACACCAACAACTTGCAAGTATCTGACTGGTTGGTTGAAGATGGTTCATATCTGCGTTTAAAGAATGTTCAGTTAGGATATAGTTTACCACAAAATATATTTCCAGAGAACACCATTAGTAATGTTAGATTATGGATAGGTGGATACAACTTACTAACATTTACTAAATACAGTGGTCTAGACCCGGAAATAGGCAGATCTGCTCCATTAAGTAATGGTGTAGATGATGGATATTACCCACAAGCGAAAACTTATATGGTTGGACTAAATATCACCTTTTAAAAAGAATCAATATGAAAATTTATAAACACTTAATTATAGGGTTAATAGTTATGTTTTTCTCTTCCTGTGGCGAAACTTTTCTTGAAAGGCCACCATTGGGATCTTTAGATGAGGATACATATTTCGGAACAGACGACTCTGCAATGAAGCTTCTGACTTCATGCTATAATCCAATGAAGGATCAGTGGGGTTTTACAATAAATAGAGTTGCAATTGGGAGTGAAGTTACTGACGATGCTGATGGAGGTGGTTCAGATGCGGGAGACAGACCTCAAACAACAGAGGTTGGAACTGGATATCCTTTATCAAATAATCCGTTATTACAAGAAACATGGAATAACAGATATAGTGGTATTGGTAGGTGTAACATTGCAATAGAGAAATTTAGTAACGAAGAGATAGAGTTTTTGAAAAACAAACAACCAGTAAGTAAGGAAACAATTTCAAGATACTTATCTGAAGTTAAATTCTTAAGAGCATTGTACTATTTTGATCTTGTAAATACTTTTGGTCCTGTTCCGTTAATAACTGAAGTACAGTTACCTGGTGCAAGGCTTGAAAAATCAACAATAGAAGAAATTAGAACTCAAATATATAAGGATTTAGATGAAGCTATAAATGATACAAACCTACCCTGGAAAAAGAATACAGATACAGCCACTGAACTAGGTAGAGTTACTAAAGATGCTGCATATGTACTTAAAGCTAGAGTGGCTTTATTTTTTGCAGGACTCATGGAACAGTCCAAAATGAGTGGCACTTCCAATGATGAATATATTATTGCAAGAAATGCTTCAAAAGAAGTAATTGATAATGGAAATTTGGCTCTTGGAGATTTTCAGGATCTTTATGGAGGTGATTATATTAAAGGTTTATCATCCTCTGAAACCATATTAACTGTATTAAACAACTATGATCCTTCTATCGGACATTCTACAGATGCATTTTCTATTATGAATGTTGGAAGAAATAACGTAGGTGGCTGGGGTGGAAATGTTCCTACTGAAGACCTATCTTCCTCTTTCGATGAAAGAGATCCGCGGAGATTATTTACTATCATATCACATGGCGATATCTTTCCAAGAGGTGAGGAGGAGGAAGTTCATGATTATTCAGGCTATTACAATTTTAGTTTACAGCAAAGTAGAAAAGCTTTCGTTCCTTTTAATTATAGAGTTGGAGGAAACCTTTCACGAAGTAAATGGGCACCATATTGGATTAGATATTCAGAAGCTTTACTAATATATGCAGAAGCTCTATTAAAAACAGGAGGAAGTAATACAGAAGTTGCTCAATATATCAATATAGTAAGGCATAGAGCGTTTGTTTTAACTTCTAAAAAAGACGATTTTGCAATCATGAGGAAATTCGAAGAATCTTTAATTGAAATAAATGATGATTTATTCAATTCTGATTATGCAGTAAGCGCGGATGATGATTTGCTACAAGCAATCAAGTATGAGCGTAGGGCAGAGTTTGCTATGGAAGGTTTGAGATTATATGATCTTATTAGGTGGGGTGACTATGTTAACAAAATGAAAGCATTTTCATCAACTTATGGCTATGCAGGTAAAG
>DATGMV010000272.1:0-7010 GCA_035307185.1 Fermentimonas sp.
TGACGCCTCAACAAGTAAATTGAGAATACGTTGTTTATCTTCCACCGAAAGTTTTTCTTTATTCTCGCTGAACTCCATTTTTTCTTGCAGCCAGCGTACTTTATCAGGGTTGGTCATGTATCTGTACTCAACACCTATTGAAGCACAATAGGTAGCTTCCAGTCGTGATAATATATCTCTTAACTTAGCCCTTCCCAAGCCTATCTCTTTACCTGCTTCAAATTCAATATCCAGGTCTTTATCTGAGAGATTGAAATTATCGAGCGCAAGCGTAGGTGTGTAACTCCTTCTACTTCGTACAGGATTGGTTTTGGTGAACAGATGTCCTCGGCGACGATACTGTGTTATGAGCCTCATTACATCTAATTCCTTCTGGGAGTTTAGAATAGCTCCGTTGCTGTTTGGTTTGATAGGGAAATGGGTATTCGCTAATTCGAAGCCCTGAAAGAAGTAGCGAAAGCTCTCATCTACATTTTCTGGAGCCTCCTTATATTTTTTATATAACTCTTCTATTGCTTCGAATTCCATAGTTTCAAATTCATTGTCGACATTCATCGGTGGATATAGCTTAATATTTATATATAAATAGTAAAGATGGCTATTTTGTTCACATTAAACAAAGATTAAATACAGATTCTATGGATGTTAGATAATAATTATATAATTCCAACTTTTACATATTGAGGAAAAATGTTATATTTGAAGTCTGAAATCATTCTCAGGGATAAGTATTTACACAAATTAATATTAAAAATATATTCAATGACAAAAAGTGCTTTACAAATTGCAAGGGCGAGCTATGTGCCTAAAATGCCCGCAGAATTAAGAGGTAATGTGAAAGTAGTAGAGGGAGTAGCTACAGAGTCTCTTTCGGATCAAGAAGAAATTAAAAATCTTTTCCCAAACACTTACGGAATGCCTATAATTAAGTTTGTTGAAGACGAAGGTGATTCCGGAAACTCAGAACCACTAAATATGGGTGTAATTCTTTCAGGTGGACAAGCACCGGGAGGTCACAACGTTATAGCAGGTATTTTTGACGGTATAAAGAAATTACATAAAGATAGCAAACTATATGGGTTCATTTTAGGACCTTCGGGACTTGTAGATCATCAATATAAAGAGCTAACCGGTGAAATTATTGACGAATACAGAAATACAGGTGGTTTTGATATTATCGGTTCCGGTCGTACCAAACTTGAATCTAAAGAACAGTTTGACAAAGGTTTGGAGATTCTTAAAAAACTGGATATCAAAGTACTGGTTATAATTGGTGGTGATGATTCAAACACTAATGCTGCCGTACTTGCTGAGTACTACAAATCTATTAATGCCGGTGTTCAGGTGATAGGTTGCCCTAAAACTATTGACGGGGATTTGAAAAATGACCAGATAGAGACCTCATTTGGCTTCGATACTGCATGTAAGGTGTATTCTGAGCTAATTGGTAATATTCAACGCGATTGTAATTCTGCACGTAAGTATTGGCACTTTATAAAGGTTATGGGTCGTTCTGCTTCGCATATTGCTCTTGAATGTGCTCTTCAAACTCACCCAAACATTTGTATAGTTTCTGAAGAAGTGGAAGCAAAGGAGTTATCACTCGATGATATTATTGAATATATTGCAGGTGTTATTGCAAAGAGAGCAGAAAAGGGGCTGAATTTCGGTACTGTTATTATCCCTGAAGGCTTGATTGAGTTTATTCCTGCTATTAAGAAGTTAATTAGCGAGCTTAATGATTTCCTTGCAGAAAATCAAGAGGAGTTTGATCTTGTACGTCGCTCCGGTAAACGTGATTATATAATAAGCAAGTTATCACCTGAAAATTCAGAAGTTTATGCAAGTCTTCCGGAGACTGTTGCGCGTCAGTTGACACTCGACAGGGATCCACATGGCAACGTTCAGGTTTCTTTAATTGAAACTGAGAAACTTCTTGCCGAAATGGTTGGGAAGAAATTGAAAAAATGGGCTGAGGAAGGAAAATATGATGGTAAGTTTGCCACCATTAGTCATTTCTTTGGATATGAAGGCAGGTGTGCTGCTCCTTCAAATTATGACACTGATTACTGTTACTCACTTGGATATACAGCAGCGATGCTTGCTGCTACAGGCAAAACAGGATATATGTCATCTGTAAAGAATACTACTTCACCTGCAGAAAAATGGGTTGCTGGAGGTGTTCCTATTACAATGATGTTAAATCTTGAGCGTCGTCATGGTGAGATGAAACCTGTAATACAAAAAGCTCTTGTTGAACTGGATGGTGAGCCATTTAAGTATTTCAAAAGCAAGCGTGACAGTTGGGCGTTGGAAACAGACTATGTTTATCCGGGACCAATTCAATACTTTGGACCTACAGAGGTTTGCGATCAACCAAGTAAGACTTTACAACTGGAGCAAACAGGTAAGGTTGAAGAATAAGTTGTTAGAAAATAGACTATAATAGATTTTTGAATTAAGTATAATAATTAAGTAAGGGCCGCCTCGTAAGAAGCGGCCCTTTTATTTGTATAAAAACTTATCTTTTTGTAAGTTGGTCTTAGAAGAACCTGTAACGGTTATCTTCTACACCAAGCTCATCTTTGAGTGTTTCAATTGCTTGCGTCTGAATACGGTATGCATTATTGTTGAGAATCAAAGATTTTTGTTCATCTGCATCGTAAACGTCTGTTCCTTCGGTGCGATTTACTACATTGGTTACAAATACTCCAAGGTTACCCTCCATTGGACCTACAATCTTTCCTATTGGTGCAAATGATGCTGCTGCGTTAATCACAGGCTCATACCCCAATCCTGTAATATTCTGTGTAGTGAAATTTACAAATCTAACAGTATCTATGCGTGAGTTCATTTCCTCAGCAAAGTCTTCGAGGGTTGAAAAATTATTCTGATTAAGTTCGTTAATAATTTTCTCAGCTTTCTTTTCGTTTATTAATTGAGCTCTTATACCTTCTGCTACTTCCGAAAGTGGCGTTGTTCCTGCGGGTATAACTTCATCTACTCTTGCTACGATTCTTTGATTAGTTAAATCAAATTTTCTAACAGCTCCTTTCTCCTTCTCAGTTGCAGCCCAAGATATCACTTGACGTGATCCCTGAATCTGACCTAAAGAAAAGTCATTTGCAGAGAATGTCATTGCTGGCATGACCATATATCCTGCTTCAGATGCAAGTTCACTAAACTTTTGATTTACATCCGGATTAGTGACAATTTGATTTAATTTATTATCAATATTGTTTGATGTCTTTTCACTTGGCACAACGGGCATGTTTACAATAGCCAGTTTGTATTTGTTGACAGGTTTGGTTCTTTCTTCTACTTGAAAGATTATCTCTTGTCCCGGTACAGTAATCTTAACTGGTTCTCCAACAGGTGTGCTAAATGCAGCTTCAACTAAATTTGCACCAAAAGGTAGAAGGTCAATTTCTCTTGCCCAACCTACATCACCTCCATTAGAATTTGGGTTAAGGTTATTTGCGACAAATGCAAAAGGTTCACCACCTTTAATTAGATTATAAATACTGTCGACAAACTGAGTTGTTATTGAATCCTGACCTACCATTGTCGAGGTGGGTACAGCCAACATACTTAAACGAACTGAGTCTGAAGCAACTGTTTTGTCTATTAATTTTAGGATCTGGAATGAATCGCCTTCACGCGCAGGTCCGTACATTTCATTTACTGAAGCGGTTTTAGCAAAATCGAGCTGTGTAGGTGTAAATAAATTTTCACCCATAAATACATCACGATAAGGTGTATTTGAATAATCAGCTACAACAGTAGCAGGATTAGACGCTTCACTTAGTTGAGCAAAAGCAGTTTCGGATTTTGCTTCAATTTCTGCAAAATCTTCATCACTTGGAGTAATTTGTGTCGTAAAATATGATATCTTAACAAGTGGTGCTTCAAGCTTAAATGACTTTTTATGCTTATCGTAGTAGCTTTTTATCTCTTTATCTGTTACTGTAACAGCAGTATCCGGAATTGTAAAATAGCTTTGCATAACATATTCTATGTCAGCATTTTGTTGAGAAAGATCGAAACTTGTCTTAGACTCAACATCATTTACAATTACTGCATTAGTCAACAGCGATACATATTTCTCCTCTAAACGCTGAGTAGTAATCATATTCTCAATAAAAAGCCAAATGGACTTATATTGATTTACCAACATCTGCTCCTGAGGATCAGGGCTTGGAGTGTTTATTATATTTAAAAAGTCTATAAGAGCCCTTCGACTAAAGATTCCTGTTTCAGGGTCTACAAAGAATGGCAATTGCTGTAAAATAGGAGATATTGATTCTCCATGTACCAAATCATTGATTTCTTCTTTAGAAACAACTAAACCAAGATCTTTAGCCTGATCTTCGAGCAGTTTGTTTCGAACCATCTGTTGGTAAACAGCCTCACGAATTTGTAGTGTTGTGTTTTCATCTAAAGAGGATTGGCCGCTAACCATCTTCTGAAACTCTTCGAATTCAGTTATTTTTTCTGAATATTGTTGGGTTGTGATAACCTCTCCGTTAACAACAAAGGCTCTGTCTCGAGCTTTCCCCACAAGTAATGATCCTGAACTGAATAAATCTCCTAAAACGAAGGCGAGCAATGCTACACCTATAACAATAACCAATAGCGGTCCCTTATTCCTGATATTTTGTAAAGTAGCCATAAAATATTTTTATTCAAATTAGCGCACGAAGTTAGTAAAAATAAAGCAGATAAAAATATATTTATTAAGTTAAATCGTTTACAACCAAACGCACTACCTCAATTTTGCGTTCAGTTACTTTTAGTATTTTAAAAGTGTGATTGCCGATGACAATAGATTCATATGTTTTTGGGAATCTTTGTGTATGATGAAGTAGGTATCCTGCTATAGTAGAATATTCGTCTCCTTCTGGAATACCCAGTCCATATTTCTCGTTTATATGATCAATTTCTACTCTCCCTGAGAGTACGTATTCTTTTTCAGACTCCTGTTTTATAAAACTCGATTTAACATCATATTCATCTTCAATTTCTCCAAAGATCTCTTCTACAAGATCTTCCATAGTAATAATTCCTGATGTTCCACCAAACTCATCGACCACCACAGCAATACTTTTTCGTTGTTGCATAAGATCGCTCATCAATCTGCTTGCTTGCATACTTTCTGGCACAAATGATATGTTTGCGATATTGGTTGTCCAGTCTTTATGATCGCTAAACATCTCCCACATGTGTATATAGCCAATAATATCATCAATATCATTTTTATAGACCAAGATTCTGGAGAGTCCGGTTTCTATGAATATTTCTTTTAATTTTTCAATATCGGTATCTTTACTTACAGCAACTATATCTGCTCTGGGAACCATACAATCACGAAGTTTCATGGAAGAAAAGTCAATTGCGTTACGGAATATCTTAACTTCCGATTCGTCTTCTGATTCATTAGTGAACTCATCCATGCTTTTTTTCACAAAGCTATCAAAGTCTGCTCTGCTTAAATCTATTTCGTCTTGATTACGAAATTTTGCAATTCTCCTTGATATAAAATGAGGTAAGATTTCTAAGAAAAACAAAATGAGTAGAACTGCAATCGCTATAGTAGCTAAAATCCCAGGCCACTGAGCTCTTAAATATATTTCTGAAAGATCTATTAATGAGACACCTAAAAAACTTACTGTAAAAACCGTCAGAATTATTTTTAGAATTCTTAAACCTTGTTCCTTTAATGGAGTTTTTTCTTTAGTTAATAGCATCTTAGATGTTTATATTATTCCATTGGTATTAATGTGTCTTGACTATTTTTCGGCACAACAACTAAGGTAGAATCAACAGATAAAGAGTCGGTTCTGTTTCCCTCTGAAAATGGAAGCAGACCATCGTGAGGACGGAATATTCTATAATTAGTCATTGATTGATTAGATTCAAAACCATATCCTTTTAGTCGAGTATCTCCTCTCTTAATCTCGATATAGCTATCGGAGTAGACCCTGCCATTCTCACCATCCCAAAATAACTCATCGCTATCAAACTCTTCTCCCTGCATGTTTTCAACATGCACATTACTTTTTAAATGCCACAGTTCTTTCTCATTGTAGTACCATGCTGTATCAGCCTTTACAGTAGCCTCAATTTCGAAATCGGGTGTAAATCTTTCAAGGTAAATACCAAAAGGGAAGTATTGAAATGGTTCTTTTGCTTTATCAAAAACCATCCATTTATCAGCTATAAGCTTATAGCGTGTAATACCGGAATCTGAAATAAGCGTTGTGAAGGAATCGGTAATCATGGTAGGCACCACTTCAGGGTCGTATTGGAAAGCTACAAGACTATCATTCTTATCCTTACACGATCCTAAATTAAGCAACATAACAACTACCATTATAGTAGTTGTTATGTGCAATAAATTTGTTATTATGTGTTGCTTTTTCAACACCTTATTTTTTTTAAGATTATCTTAATCTCACTGTTGTATTTTCACCAATCCAACCAGGAATAAATACTGAGTCACCTGATTTATATCCCATCATGAATGCAGTTTCTGTGTCTAAGAAAGCTGCAGAATAACTGTTTATAAGGCTGTTGGCTTTAGATGCAACACTTGGATCAACTGATCTTGCTCTTTGAAGTTTGTCTACTGCAGCACAATATACCAACCCAGACTTTTCATTTTCTGCAAAGATGCTGTTAGCAGAACTTGCATAGAGTTGAGCTATTAATATGTATGCATCACCATTATTTGGATTATATTCTAAAGCGTCGTAAGCTGCTTGTCTTGCTTTAGAGAAATTTCTTTGATTTGAGAAAATACCTGCAAGTTGCATCATGTAATCAGATGATTTATTCTTATCAGTTTCAAGATTTGCAGCCTCTGAGTAATACTTAACTGCTACATCAAAATCTTTGTCTCTTAGAGCTTTGTTTGCAAGACCTAAAGCTGCATTTGCAGTTGGCTCTATTTTATGAAGATATTCTGATGCTGTAAAATAAAGATCTGAATCGTTACATCCTACTGAAGC
>DATGMV010000273.1:0-2545 GCA_035307185.1 Fermentimonas sp.
AAATAATTCCTATCGGGAGAAGATACATACTTATCTTTGCCGGTAAACTATTTGCTTTAAAAGGTCTTACACTATTAATAATAATAGGATACTCTTCAGCCTTCATCAGCTCTTCGAGTTTTGTAGAGTTTGAAAGTTGACTAAGCACATTCTCTAATGATGCTTTAATTGAATAAAGCTCACTATCATAACTGTTGTCTGTCCAAAATCTCTTATATGACAAGTTACTGTTTTTTCCTATGAATTGATCTAATTTATACGTTAAAGCTTCTACATCTGTTGAAATACGATCGTATTGTGGCTTGTCTATAATAACATCTTTCACCGAATACTTTCTTCTTTCACGTATGAAAAACAGTTTCTTAAAGAAGCTACTGTAAGTATCTGCATTTAAAATTACAGAATCGTTCATAGCCTTATATGTAAGGAAAACACCTATTGGAAGTAGCACAAGAGCGCTGAACCACATTCCAAGCCAATGCTCCCATACACCATCACGAGTCATTTTATACCCAACATTATCAACTATATAATATATAATAAATAGTATAACAGATATAACAATTGGAGTGCCCAATCCACCTTTACGAACAATTGAGCCGAGAGGTGCACCAATGAAGAAAAAGATTAAACAGGTAAATGGTATTGTAAACTTTCTGTGCCATTCAACCCAATGCCTGTTAATAGTTTTTTGGGTAGATGTTTTATTTAATGATTTAAAGAGGAACTCATTACTATTATTATCAGCTTTCATAAAAGCATTTTGAACTATAGTTGATTGATCCTGCAACTCCTTAGACTGTAGCAAAGTATCGGGCGATGGAACTTCAACACCCGAATTTAACGATACTGTTATTACAGAATCGACATTATAATTTGGATAACTGTTGCGGAACGATAGGTATGAATATTTCTTCATCAAGTTTCTGTCTTCAATATTCACGCTGTCAAGAATAATCCTCATTGAATCGATTGAAACTGACAGTTCAGAAAGGTTTTTTGAAACATAGTTACTTGTTGAACTCCCTTCAATAACATCTTCTCCCATTCTCGAAAAATTGGCATCGTAAGGAATCATCATAACCTTTTCCTTAAAATTCTCTCTCGAGTAAGGAACAAAATCCTGATCATATCTAACATTATTGCCTTGATTCCAATTCTGAAACTGTTGTCCGCTGAACATTGTAAAAATCAACATTGTCTTGTCTTCATTCATGCTCATTTCGGCAGAGTCACAAACAATAACAGCCATATTATTGAACCCACTTGCTATGTCGTAAATCAATACATCATATAGCATTCCGGTTTTCTGATCTTTGTGCTCAACATATAAGTTGTATCCATCAATCTCTTTATAAAACACACCTTCGGGAATATCAAGCTCCGGAGATGCCTGTCTTATAGATATCAAAAGTGAATAAAACTTTGTTTGTATTACCGGAATTGCGTTATTCTGAAAGAAGAAAGCACCAATACTTATACAAAGAACAAGAATTATGAGCGGTTTCATAATTCCAAGTAAAGGTATCCCTGCTGATTTTATTGCAAGAAGCTCGAGGTTTTCACCCATGTTTCCAAATACCATCAGAGATGCAAGCAAAATTGACAGAGGCAATGCCAAGGGTATAAGATTGAGTGCAGCATATAAGAACATCTCGGCAAGCACACCCAACCCTAAACCTTTACCTACCATATCTTCGACATATTTCCACAGAAATTGCATCAATACCAGAAACAGGCATATAGCAAATGTCATTAAGAATACTGGAATAAAGGTAGTAAGTATATAACTGTATAACCTCTTTATGTGGATTTTATTTCTCATTAACACGACAAAATGAGTCTTGTTTTATCTATTCGGCAAAGATAATAAAAAAGGTGCTACTAAACACCAAGTCTTCTCTTCATCTCTTCAACTTGAGATTCCCACAAAGTGATAGCATCTCCTTTGTCGTCAGGCTCTGCAAAGTCTGTCACTTCCAGAGTCATGTCACCCGACAAATCAAGTTTTCTCAACCTGAATTCGAAATAAACCGAATCATCATCATCAAGCCATCTATAACGAATGCTAACCTGAGGCTTACTGTGTACTATTTCTGCTTTACTTTCACTTTTTCCCCAAGTAAAAGTATAAACAAGTTCTGTGTCATCCATGTAAACATCATCTGCAAACCACTCAGAAAGACCATCAATCTGACTAATCATACGCCACATACTACTTTGTGAGGCGTTTCCCATTAGAAACTCGATATGGAACTTTTCTTGTTGCATGAATCATATTAAATTTGAGTCACAATATACAACATTTTTTTCGATTATTCCATATCGAGTCAGCTATTTAACCCTAACTTACAGGTATATACTCAACGAATGCTTCAATTGCTTCATATGAGGCGAGTCCGAGCTTCCAGTATAATTCTGCAGTAGCACGATTCCTATCTTCTGAGCGTTGCCAAAACAACCTTTCGTCGTCACCAAGGAAAGGAGCACTTTCCATTTGTGACTGGTGCTGTAAAATTGCATTTCTCTTCTGACGTAGCTCTTC